>JBDHHL010000117.1:0-10839 GCA_039589375.1 Gemmatimonadota bacterium
TAGCAGAGGTTCCACCGACGGCCCCGATATGGTCCATGTATGGCTATATGGTAAATGGCTTCGTGGCGGCCGGGCTCGGCGGCGTCGATTCCGTAGTGGCCTCCGCCCCGGGCTCCGGTCAGGTGGAGGACTGTTCGTTCGATGAGTACATGACGTACCTAGAGGAGGGCGTTGACCAGCATCCGGACAGCGTCATGCAATCCTTGATGCTCTTCGGCATGGTCGGGATGGCGAGCGAGGCGGGCCGGGAGGACCTCGTCGTCGAGCATTACCAGCGACTGCGGGACGGCTATCCCGAGTCGCTCGGCGCTTACTTCGTCAAACCGTACGCGCCCGACAAGATGGTCAAGGTCGGGAATCGGATACCCGACTTCGCGCTCGTCTCGCTCGATGACCCGGATGTTACGTACACCAGGGAATCGCTGTCGGATCGGGTGTACTTCCTGGACTTCTGGGCGACGTGGTGCCTACCGTGCGTGGCGGAACTGGAGACGCTGCATCAGGTGTACGAAGAATTCGCGCCGCGGGGGCTGGAGATCTTGAGCGTTTCGTTCGACGGTAGCTCGGACGCTGTGCGCGATTTCCGCGAACAGCAATGGCCGATGCCATGGCTTCATACGCACGTTGGCAACGACATTCGGAGCGATCCTGTCAAACCGTTCGAGGTCGTCGGAATACCGAACGGCATACTGGTGGACAGCGACGGCACGATCGTGGCGGCAGGCACGGATCTCGTCGGCGAGACGCTGCGTCAGACGCTCACTGAATTCTTCGGGGAGTCGACGTAGCTGCGCGTAGACAGCGTGCGGGTGCCCGCCCGGCGAGAGGCAAGTCGTGGCCGAGCGTTTCGATGGCGCAGACGTCGATTCCGTCGGTACGCGGTCTGATACAGCCGCCACCTCTATATTGTAAGATTATAGAACCTCCTCCTCAGAGCATCTCCTTCACGCCCCAGATCTTGTTGATGCTGGTCCACGGGACGACGTTGGGCTTCTTGAAGGCGCGCCTGACGTTGCTCACCGGTTCGCCGCGGGTCTCGATTTCATCCAGACTCGTCGGGGTCATTCCGGTCTTGTGAGCCCACGTAAATGTGGGGACCTCCGCCGTCTCGATACCCATCAGGTGAGCGGCGACCATGTCCGTGGCCAGGGGGTCCGTGCCGGCGACGATCAACCCCATGTCGACCAGATCGCCGCCCGAGGGGCCCTGTCCTTCCATCGCCGTGGTACCGTCCACGACACACAGCCCCATCTTGTTCGCTCTCACCATGTCGAGGGTCTCGAACGCGACGCCCGGCGATCCCGCCGCCGCGGCCTGGTCGTGAACACAGGCTCGAACCGAGCAATAAGCGGCACCCGGATAGAGGCCTATCACGTTCTTCAGACCCAACGTCACTGTCGCCAGTCCGTGAGTCTTCATCATCGGCACCGAGCACAATAGGTCGATCTCGGTGAGCGAGTGGTGCAGGCTGATGCTCTGATAGGCAAGGCCGTTGGGCAGCGGCACCTCTGCTATCTCACCGGTGTGGAGATTGACGAGCGGAACGCCTAACGACTTGGCAAGCTCGGTGTAGCCCAACTGGTCGAATACGTACTGCTGCATTCCATCGAGTATTTCGGGATTAGTGGTCCGGTACGACTCGCCGTCTTTGTAGTTGAAGCCGTCGGCCGCCGCCGAGCCTTCGCCGATGAGCACGTCCTTGCCGGCCCGTTTCATCAGCCGGGCGAGTGCCTCGATGACTTCCGGCTTGGTGGTGAAAGAGCGGCCCTCGGCGACGAGATTCGGCTTGAGCATTATCCGTTCTTTTCCCTTGGCCGCGGTCTCGATCCCACCGAGCAAATCGATCGCCTGCTCGACGGCGTAGTCGATATTGCCGTTCTTGACCTTGGCGATGCTGACGACGGCTTTCTGCTTGGCAAACGGCCGCCACGGTGGGCCAAGGTTGAGGGGCACGACCGCGGCGCCGAGCGCGGCGCCGACGCCCGTTTTCACGAAGTCTCGCCGTGACAGTTCTCTGTGCTTCATCTCGGCTAACCCTCCTTCCGCGCCGTCTAGTTCATGCGACGCCGCAATTCCTCGAACCAATTGAGAACGATAACTAGGTTCGCCGATCCTTCGCCGCTGGTCACCATTACGAACCGGTCGCCGTCGGGGTGGATATCGTAGGTGGCTCTGTTTGTGTACGACCGTAACGGCCGTTCGAACAAGACCTCTCGATTCCCGGTGGTGAAGGCCGGTTCCGTTTCCACGGAAACCGAGATGAGGCTCGAACCGCTGCGGTAGAAGATCTCGCGGCCGTCGTGCGACCAGACCGGTTCTTGGCCACCGCCGGAAGAGATCATCCAGCGCCCACCCGCCTTGGGGACGGGGCGCACGTAGACTTCATCGTTGCCCGACTCATCCGACACGTAGGCGAGCCAGCGCCCATTTGGTGAGAGGGCGATCGCTCTCTCGTTGGACGGCGTTCGCGCGAGTGGTCGCGGGTTGCGCTCGTCATCAAGGGGAACCGCGAGTATGTCCCGACCGGTCTCCTCAGCTACCTCCCTGTAGACCAGCCAACTGCCGTCAGGTGAAAGGGCACCCTCCCATTGGTTGCCGTCGAGCGAGAGCAGCGGCCGCGCCTCCCCGACACCGTCTGCCGATTTCCAGAGCAGGTCGCGCCCCCGGGTTCCGGTCCGCACCGAAGAAAACAGAACGCGTGTGCCGTCCGGTGACCACTCAGGGAAGAAGTTCGATCCCTCGAAGGTCAGCCGTGAGAACGTTCGCGAGCTCAAATCGAAGGTATAGACGTCTTGTGTGCCGGCCTCCTGAGTCGTGAGGGCAATTCGTCGGCCGTCGGGCGAGAAGCGCGGGGACAACGGCACGAACACTTCTTCGACGAGGGGCTGCACGAACCCTTGGCGGTCCACCAGCACGAGATTGCTCCCCCCGAGAGTGCCGGAGAGGTAAACCAACGTTCCGTTATCGGAGACCGAGAACTCAGCGCCACCAGCCACGGCCCTGACCGCCACGTCATCAAGGATCGAGACAGGTGGCCCTGTGACCTGGAGTCTTGTCAGGTCGAACGGCACCGCCAGCAAGGCGCCGCCCGCCGTGCTGTAGAGCAGGTGCCCGGTTTTGGCGTATCGGGCGTTGGTCACGCCCTCCAGCAGCGGCTTGAGCTCGCCCGTCTCGAGCGAGAGCACGGCTATGCTCGCGTCTAGGTGCTCTCTGAAGATGGTAAAGAGGACAGCCTTCTTGCCCGGCAGCGCTTCTGGCCAGTGGTGGGCGATCTCATCCTCGTCGGCATCGATCTGGGTGATCGGTCCTGCCGCTCCCCCCGCGGCTGGCACTCTCCAGAGGGCGGATTCCGTCGTCGGAGCGAAGACGATGATATCATCGACGGTCCATGTCGCTCCGCGTAGCGACGGGGCTTCCGCGATCGTCAGCGGCGGCCCCCCCGCCAGAGCGACCCTCTTGAGCTTATTAAAGGCGGTGAACCCGATCCAGCGGCCGTCGGGTGAGAAGAAGGGGCCGCGAGCGTCCTCCGTACCTGGCAACGCCCTGGCCTCGAGCTCGCCGATCTCGCGAACGAACAGGCAACGCTCGCCCCCACAGTTGCCGACGTATACGAAGCGGGCGCCGTCCGGCGAGACTGCGACGCTCGTTCCGGCATGGAGCGCGAACATGTTCTGGTCGGAGGGGAGCGCCACGACGAAGCGGGCCAGTTTAGGCTCAGGCGTTGGCCGCAGCCACCCCCAGAACGCGGCGATCACTGCGATGGACGCGACCAGCCAACCGGCCGCAACCCGCCGGTTCGCGCGGGGGCGTGGCTGGCGCCTGGCCTGCTCGGTCGGAGTTCCGGTGCTGGTGGCCCGGCCCTCCGTAAGCGCCACAGCGGCGCTTGGGCTCGTCAGCGCCTCGGCGAACTGGGAAGCGCCGGCAAAGCGGTCAGCCGGGAGCTTCGCTAACGCTTTTGTCACCGCTGTGGCTACCGCGTCGGGCACCGTGTCGCGGACCGCGCGCAGGTCGCGCGCCGGCTCCATCACCAGCTTCGCCAGGATCGCCTGAACGGTCGGGCCCGTGTATGGTGGCTCGCCCGCCAGCATCTCGTACAACACGCTGGCTAGGGAGTAGACATCGCTCCGGGCATCGAGCGGAAGGTCGCCCGTTGCCTGCTCGGGGCTCATGTATTGCGGCGTGCCCAGCGACAGACCTGTCTCTGTGAGCCGTTCGCCGCCGGCGGCCCTTACGGCAAGCGCGATGCCGAAGTCCGCCACCATCGCCTCGCCCTCGTGAAGCAGGACGTTTTCCGGTTTGATGTCGCGGTGGACGATGCCGCTGCGGTGCGCGTAGTCGAGGGCAGAGGCGATCTGCCCGGTGATGTCGAGCGCTTCCTCGATCGAGAGCTGCTTCTCCCGGTCCAGTCTCTGGCGCAGCGACTCGCCTTCGATGTAGGGCATGACGTAGTAGAGGAACCCGTCGGCCTGACCGGAATCGTGGAGCGGCAAGATGTGGGGGTGGCTGAGGTTAGCGGCGATCCTGATCTCGCGCAGGAATCGCTCGCCACCCAGTACCGCCGCGAGTTCGGGGCGCAGGACCTTCACCGCGACCAGTCGGTCGTGCTTCACGTCCCGGGCTAGATAAACGGTGGCCATCCCACCGGTACCGAGCTCGCGCTCGACAGCGTACCGATCGGCTAGGGCGGTCCACAAGCGATCGGGCCCGTCGTTCATGCTGTCCAAGATGGGGCGCGTCAGCGAGAGACGCGAGTGGCAATCTACGGACGCTGACGCCTTCTATCGCGCGCCCGTCCCGATGTTGAAGAGGGGGAAGACGGGAACCATTCCGCCTTCTTTGTTGATGTTCAGCAGTCCGATCTGTAGGCCCGTGAGCCTGCGCGCGTAGTTCACCAGCGATATCTGGAACCCCTCCGCCTCTCCGGTGGTGTTCACCAAGCCCGCTTGGAATCCGCGGAAAGTATCGCTCACGTTCACGTGTCCCAGCTGCCAGCCCTCGAACTTGCCTTTGCTGATGTTCACAACGTGGAACTGTATGCCCTGGAAGCTACTCGCGATGCCGACGAGCCCAGTCTGGATGCCGCGTGAGATGTCGGTGGTATGGTTGACCAGCCCGATGTCTAGGCCGTTCACGACCACATTGCGCCCATACAAGATGTTCAACCGAACGCCGGCGATGGTGTCCTCCGGCGGAAAGATCTGAGCCGGAGTGACGAGGGATAGTTGAACCGGCCTCTTCTGTGCTAACGCCGATTGGGGGGTCAGAGTGAAGCAGGCGAGGACAGCGATCGCCAAAAGCAGTTGTCTAGTGTTCATCATGGACTTCATCTCTTGGCTCCGTAGGTAGGACTCGAAGGCACAGGCCTATACCACAGTACGAATCGTCAGCGCATCGGATTCATCGCTCGCTTGCCCAGGGCGCCCGAACGGCGGGCCGATATGCGACCCGGTGCGCGTCGGAGCGAAGCCTCGCCGTGACTCGCGGCCGCAACACCGGTATCTCTTTGGCAGCAGCACGTACCTGGTTGCCAGCGTTGACCGGGGGTCGGGGTGGGTACTATTGTAACTAGCGTTACTACAATAATAGCGCCGACGGCGGCGGGGGATGATTCTCACGCGGGTTTTTCAGAGGGAGACCGTCGTGAAGCCCTGTCAGGCCCAGCTTCGATAGGGCGCGGTCCTTGCATTGGATAAGCACCGTGCCGACTGACTCTTATCGACCTTCGGGTCCGTCTTGCCCTGGGCCCAGGGGCAAGACTATGTCCGGATTCGTGGCTGGAGCATTGGCGCAGTACGCTTCTGGTCGCAAAGCCTGTGAACTGGGGGCTGGGCCGTGAACACGATCACCTGTCCTCTGTGCGGCGCCGAGAACGCGGAAGGCAGTTCCTACTGCCGTATGTGCGGTACGCCCGTGACCCCGCCGGAGCACGGCGTCGAGAGCACCGCGAAAGACCTCGGCGGCGTCGCCAATCTCGAGCGCGTCATCCGCGAGTCGATCGGATCCCAGTACATCATCCAGCGCCCACTCGGCCGCGGCGGTATGGGAGCGGTTTTCCTGGCCACGGAAATCGAGCTCGATCGCCTCGTCGCCATTAAGGTGCTTCCACCGCTGATGACCTTCGACCAAGGGTTCGTCGATCGATTCCGGCGGGAAGCGCGCACGGTTGCCGCTCTCGATCATCCGAACATCGTGCCGGTCTTTCGTGTCGGCGAAGTCGCTTTGGCGGACATGGGCAGCCTGCTGTACTACATCATGAAGTACGTAGATGGGCCGCCGCTGAGCCGCGTCCTTCACGACAACGAGCTGTTGCCCATCCCGGTGGTCGAGACGGTCTTGACGCGAGTCTCGGATGCCCTCGCCCACGCGCACGCCCGCGGCGTCATCCATCGCGACATCAAGCCGGCGAACATCATGCTGGACTCGAACGGCTGGGTCTGGGTGACGGACTTTGGGATCGCCAAGGCGGTCGATGCGACGGTGCTCACACAGTCGGGTGCCGTCATCGGCACGCCGAACTACATGTCGCCGGAGCAAGCGCGCGGCAAGTCGGCGGACGCGACGACTGACCAGTACTCGCTGGGTATCGTCGGCTACGAGATGCTCGTAGGCGAGGTCCCGTTCAGCGGCGAGTTCTTCCCCGACATCATGCAGAAGCACTGCTTCGAGCCGTTGCCGCCGATCGCGCCGCGCCGGCCCGACGCGCCGGCGAGTCTGGTGCGGGTGACGGAGCGGTTGTTGGAGAAGGACCCGGAACGGCGATTCACGACGATGGACGCGTGCCTTGAGAACCTGCAGGCCATCCAGGCCGACGACCCGACGAGCAGCACCGGCGTGAAGGAACTGATGCGCAGCCTGGGCGGCAGTGGCCAGTTGCCGACGCAAGTGCAAGTGACGCCGTCCAAGCCGATCGAGCAGCGGAGGAAAGGGCTGCCCAAAGCGCTCGTCGCTGTGGTGACGGCGGTGGCGCTGGCGGCGGCCGCCTTCCTGGCGGGAGAGTTCGTCATCCCCATGTTGGCGCAGCGCGGCGGGGAGTCGACGGGAGGTGCGGAAGTCGGCGCGGATACTCGTCCTGACATCGGTCCCCCACAGTTGCCTCCCGCGATGGCCACTATCGAGCTTCGGGATCTGCCGCCGGACGCAACGGTCCAAGTCGACGGCCGCGCGGTCAGTGGAACAGGGGTCGACGTCGAGGCTGGCTTGCATACGGTTCGCGTCGAGGCGGCCGGCTACCTCGCGCGCGAGACCGAGGTGACGGTGGCGGAAGGCGAGCGCATGGCGATGAGCCTGCCGCTCGTTGAGGCGCCCGAGCCGCTGGCGACGGGGCGGATCATTGTCGCCGAGCTTCCCAGCGGTGGTTCGGTCGACATCGATGGTCAGCGCCGGACGGGCACGAACTTCGAACTGCGGGCCGGTCGGCACATCGTCCGCATGTCGGCGCCGGACTACGAGTCGGTCACTGATACCGTCCGGTTGGTGGCAGGTGAGCGCGTTCGACTCGTCTTCTCCGGTAGACGAACCCAAGCGGAGACGACGACCGCAGCCGTCCAGCCGGCGATCCTACTGCTTCGCATCAATCCGTGGGCCAACGTCTTCATAGACAACGAGAGCCTCGGTGCCAACAGCCGGCTGGTCGACACGTTGACGGCCGGACAGCACGTGCTGCGGTTCGAGCGGGAAGGCTACATGCCGAAAGACACGACGATCGTGTTGCAGTCGGGACAGGAGCTTCGGATCAACATCCGTCTCACTCCGAGGAACCAACAATGATTGCGTCGCGCAAGCTTCGTCGCTGTGCCTCAGCGATGTTGATCCTGCTGATAGTGATGGGCCCGGCAGCGTTGCGGGCCCAGGAGACGCGGGAAGAGTTGATACGAGGAGGCGTCCAGGCCTACGACCAGTTCGAGATCGCCCGGGCTTTGGAGCAGCTTCAGGCCGGGGTCGACCCGAACGCGGGTCCGCCTGACAGCCTCTGGGCCGTTGGGGTACAACTGCTGTCGCAGATCCTGTTGGAGGAAGGTGAAGAGGATCTGGCAACGGTCTGGCTCCGTTGGGCGTTGCGACTCGATCCCGAGATGGCGGGCGACAGCGTCACATACCTGCCCGAGGTGGTACGGGCCTTCCGAGCGGCGCAGGACTACGTTGCCGCGTCGGGAGGCCGCGACACACTGGCGGATACGAGATGGCGCTGGGCGCCGCGCGGCGTCACGCGGGGCTCAGGTGCGCTGGTCGTCGACCGCCCGTCATTGCCGATCTCCGTTCGGCTGACCGTGACGGGAGTGGGGCCGGTGACGCCCGGGCCGCCGGTAGAGCTGGTGCCGGGCAGCTACGAGATCCGGGCGGAGGCCGACGGCTATGACCCGATTAGCGTTACGCGCGAGATCCTACCCGGCGTGACGACGCATCTGGCCGTCAACTTCCCGCCGCCGCTGGTCGTGTTGGGCGATTCGGCGCTGACACCGGCCGTCGCGGCGGCGGCCGTGAACGCCATGGCGCGTCTGACCGCGCACCGGTTCGCTCTGGACCCGACCTGTGGTACCGGTTTCATCGCCGGCCAGGACGGCTTGCTGGTGACGACCTATCGGACGATCCGCGGAGCCGACCGGATCGTGGTGGAATTCCCGATGGGGCGCACGGTCGAGGGCGACATCGCGGTGGCGGCCTACGACTTGGCCGCGAACATCGCCGTGCTCAAGCTGCCCGTCGCGCCAGACGTTTCTCTTCCGTTGGCCACGGAGCCGTCGGAAGGGCAATTCGCTTGGGGGCTGGGTTATCGCGAGTGCGAGTCGGCCGTGGCGACGCAGACGCGAATCGCGACCTGGCTGAACCGTCCCAGCGGGATGCTTAGTCTCGCCAGCCCGCTGCTGGGAGCGGATCAGGGTGGACCGGTCATCGACGAGAACGGCAGCGTGCTAGGCCTAGCGGTCGCCGATAGGTCGGCCGTCCCGGCGGTTCGGGTCGAGTCGGCGCTCCGGGCGGCACGCCGGAACCTCGAGGCCCGACAGCTGCTTACCGTCGGCGAGGTCGCGACCCGAGAGAGGCACCGCTACGGGTCTGTCGCAATAACGTCCGATCTGGCGGGGGCAGTGGCGCGCGTGACGCCGCTGGAACGATGGCACTGGGCCGAGGCGGCAGCCGAGGACGCGTTGCCGACGACGTTCGCGGGACCAATGGGCCGCTATAGGCTGGAGCTGATCGCAGAGAGTCGCGTCCACGAGCAGCTCGAACTTCAGATCGACCCGGGCCAGCGCGACGAGCTGTTCGTTCCGCTCCTCCAGGTAACCGTGCAGGATTCCGGCGGCGGCTTCCCATGGGCGATTGCCGCCGTCGGGGTCGCCGGCGCAGGTGCCGCCGCCGCCTTCCTGGTCGGTGGAGGTGGTGGCGGTGATGGTGGCGGGAACGGAGACACTACAGGAAGCATTTCGATCAGGATCCCGAATCCATGATCAGAGCAAGACACCGAATACTGTTTGGGTTCGCCCTGCTGGCGACTGCGGTGGCAATCGCCTGCCAGGATGAGCCCGTTGGGCCGCGAGGCCCCGGTTCGATTTCGCTGGAGATAGTGCTGGATGACGATTCGCTCGACGGGGCAGGATTGGCAGCTTCCGTCGCGGACAGCCGCGTCGTGCTGTTTGGCAGCCTGGATAGGGCGCGAGCCTACGCTGAAGGCCCCACCAACCGCTCGATCGAGTTGACTCTGGGCACCGATGACTACTTCGAGGGCACGATCAGCGGCCTGCAACCGGGCTCGTATACGGTGGCCGTCGAGGGACTGATCGGGAATGAAGTCGACTACTTTGGCCAAACGAGCGGTGTCAGCGTCAGCGCCGGCCAGAACTCCACGGCCACGATCTCCTTCCGGTCGTTTCGGCCTAGCCTGACCAGCGTGCCGACCCGCACGGCGAGCCGCCGCTTCGAGGTCTGCTACAGCACGGTCTCGGGTGCCAGCGGTTACCGGGTGGAGTGGGCCAACAACCCCAGCTTCACAGGCCTGAGGAGCCAATCCGCCTCATCGTCGTGCGCCGCGATCGAGGTTACGGGGACCGGCACACACTACGTGCGCGTGCGGGCGCTGCACGACATGTCGTCCACGCCGGGCCGGCCCAGCGACCACAGGTCGGTAGAGGTCGTGGCCGCGGCGGTAGCCGTGGGTGGCAGCGTCACCAGTGCTGACGAGCTCGACATCCAGGCGGGTGGCTCGACGCTCGATCTGACGGTGACGGATGATCAGTGGGCGGCGACGATCGGCGGTGACAACGCCGAGACGGAGGCGCTGCTGAGCGGCATCGTCTCCGACGGTTCTGAAGCAAACGGCTGGAACGCCGTGGTGAGCCCGGGCCTGGACTTCACGCATGTCTCGCGGATGAGCGGGACGGTGGTCCGCATCACCCTGCCCGCGTTCGTGTACTACGTGTCCGTGGCGGAGACGATCACGGTGACGGTTCCCGCGGAGGCGCTCGTTGAGTCGATGGACGCGATCGTGGCCCAGCCGACGTTTACTATCGCCCTCTCACCACGGCTGATGGTCAGCGTGACCGGGGACGGAACCGTGACGAGCAATACGGGCGAGATCGACTGTCCAGATGTCGATTGCACAGCCTCCTACGCCAGCGGGACGACCGTGACGCTCACGGCTACGCCGGCCGCGGGCTGGGGCCTGCAGGAATGGACCGACGCCTGCACCGGCTCGGGGACCTGCGAAATCACTATGGTCCAGGACACGGCGGTTGGCGCGACGTTCGTGCAGGGCAACTTCGACCTCAACGTAACGGTAACCGGCAATGGCAGTGTAACCAGCGTTCCGGCTGGGATCGACTGTCCCGGCGACTGCGCCGAGAGCTA
>JBDHHL010000118.1:0-10768 GCA_039589375.1 Gemmatimonadota bacterium
GGGGCCAAGACCAGCGCCCGGAGCGTACCCTGCGGTCCGTCCTCGAGACGCTGGAGGATCGGCAGCAGAAACGCCGCCGTCTTGCCGGTGCCGGTCTGCGCCGAGCCGACCACGTCACGGCCGTCCAGGGCTTCCGGTATCGCCTTACACTGAATTGGCGTGGGCTCGGTGTATCCCTGATCATCCAGAGCCCGTAAGAGGTCGGGCGCGAGGCCCAGTGCCTGAAACGATGTTATCATCTAGTACCAATATTCCTTGCATGCGTCCACGTCCCGGGTGACGTCAGTGTCACCGGTAACGCGTAGCTCGGGATTGATTGAACCTGAGGAATGAAGCGGCGGGCTTACTACGCGCCGGCCAATCCTAAGCCGGGTAACATTCTGCAGAGAGAAGAATCCAGCTTGCGGTTCATACAATGGGCCGGAAGATAACGGATTACACTGTTTGACGCTAGTCTAGCTAGGGGATCGAAGCCTACGGAACCAGGGGAACTTCACCCGGAACCCTAGCGACGTCACATCTCGTTTCCAACGAGCACGTCGACCGGGACGCCATCGCGCATTTGTTTGATCGACAGTTGTGCGTGCCACTCACCCGTCGCCGCGTTATAACGATACTGTCCGGCAATCCCCGAATAGTCCCCCACCGATTCCAGTCCTTTCTTGAAACTTCCTGGAGAGCAATCATCCTGATCACTGATCGCTCTTGTGATGATTGCAATCGCGTCAAACTCAACCGCAGCGTTCCAGGGTGGTGCGGTTCCGAATTCGTCCCTGTACGCGGCAACGAACCGCTGTACGAACGGGTCAGGGTCGCTGTTAGAAAACGCAGGCAACGTGATGTAGCTACCGGCAATCGCCGTCTCTGCTTCGCTCTTGACAGGATCCAGCGCAAAGTTGTAGGTGCCCAGCACAGGGCCGTCGTAGCCGGCATCGGCGAACTGACGGAGCAGTGATGCAGTGGCTGCTAGATGCACTAGAGTACCTAGTTCTTCCGACGTCGGGCTCATTTGCCAAGGACCAGACTGGTTCGGGCGCTCTGATTTCCGGTTCGATCGACCGCAGACACGGCTATGGTTGACACGCGCGTTCTCGGTTGGTCGGGCGTGTCAGGCGGTAGCTCGCTCACGGTCGAGTCGGCCTCGATCCGTCCGTAAAGAGGAATCGTGGCCGACCGATCCTTTCGATCGAAGATCTCGTAGTACCACGATCCCTCCAATTCGTGATACACGACCCAGCGGAATACGTCGGTCGGGTCGTCGTGTTCCCACGTGACAACGACCTCCTCGCCCTCGATGCGCGCGTCCGCGCTCGGTGCCCTGGGCGGCTTGCCATCGAGCCAGGGAGAAGACGGGACAAGAGCCTGCTGGTTGTACGGACCCTCGAAGATACCCCTGACAAGCTCCTCGTTTCTGACCAGCGATCCGATGCTCCACTGAACATTGCCCGGATTGACTGGAACCATCCCGCGCGTGATCATGATCTGATTGATCACCTCGTCGACGCCCTTTTCGCCGGGGATCCTGCCCACGCTAAGTCCGGGCCAGAGGTGGCGGTCCTGCTTGTTCTCCCCAATCCACCAGCCGAGAAGCACCGGGTAACTCTGCGGGATCTGGTTGATGGGCCAGTACAGTTGGGGGGTCCAGTAGTCGACCCAGCCCTTGTTCAACCACAGTCGCGCATCCGCGTACAGCTCGCCGTATTGGTCGAAACCCGCTATCGACTCCGGATGACGAGGACGCCAGATGCCGAAGGGGCTCAAACCGAACTTGACGTGAGGCTTCTCCTTCTTGATGGCTTTGTAGACGCGCTCGATGAAGGCGTTGACGTTGGCGCGCCGCCAGTCGGCGCGGGAGAGCGGGCCGCCGTCGTTCGCGTATTCTTCCCAGCTATCGTTGTCCGGGAAGTCTTCGTCGTGGTTATAGGACGGATAGGGATAGAAGTAGTCATCGAAGTGCACGCCGTCGATATCGTACCTCTGCACGATATCCATGACTACTCCGAAAGAGTGATCCTGTGTGCCTAGCTTTCCGGGATCCAGCCACCAGTACCCGTCTTTGAGTTCCACGACGATATCGGGACGAGTCGCCACGATCGAACGGTCCGTGACGGGACCGCCCTCCTTGTGGTGCGCCCGGTAGGGGTTCAACCACACGTGCAACTCGATCCCGCGATCGTGTGCTTCCTCGATCCAGAACTGAAGCGGATCGTAGTACGGGTCAGGAGCCTTTCCCTGTTCGCCGGTCAGGTAGTACGACCAGGGCTCCAGTTCGCTTTCATAGAGAGCGTCGCATTGAGGTCGGACCTGAAAGATGACCGCGTTGAAGTTGTGCTCTTTGAGGAGATCGAGAAGTGCGATCGCTTCCTGCTTCTGCTCTTCGATGGGAAGCCCCGGTTCGCTGGGCCAGTTGATGTTGGCGACAGAAGCGACCCAAGCCGCGCGGAACTCGCGCTGAGCTTTGGGCACATCTTCAGGGCCCGCCCCTCCGTCGTGCTTCAGCGGGACACAGTGGCTTGTCATTAAGGCAAGCGAGCAGATAATACCTGCCGTCGCCAAAGGAGGTCTACTATTCGGAGACTTCGGCCGGGCGATCCACGGCGATGGGCGGATGGTCACGCAGCATCCTCCTGCGACGAGTTCCGGACAACTGATTTGGATGTGAGACAAGATACTCCAGCTGCTTGCCCGGCTCCAGAACTCGAGCATGCGTCGCCCTGCGGCCTGAATCGGCCACGCACCCGCCATGCCGTTCACCTCGGTCTTCGTCGGTTCTGCTGGCTGTGCGATCGGAGATCCCCTATAACATCGATGCCGTGCGGGGTGTCAATCAAAGGCGGAAGGCAATGAGTCGGATCGTTCGTTGGGAGGCTCAGATGAGTCGCAAAACCCTGTCAATTGCACCAAGATCGGTGATCCTGCTGGTTGGAATGACCTTCGGCTGTGGCGAGCTCGTGGAGTCTGCGTTCGCGCAGGAGTGGCGGGTCGTTGACACAGGCCAGGACGCCTGCTACAGCGCCACGGGTCCGATCGAGTGCCCGCCCGGCGGCAGCGCCTTTTACGGCCAGGACGCCCAGTATCGAGGCAACCAGCCCGCCTACCGTGACAACAGGGACGGCACCGTGACCGACTTGGTGACCGGGCTCATGTGGGCCCAGGCGCTGAATGAAAAGGTAACCTGGGGCGAGGCTGTCGTAGGTGCCTCGAGGTTTACCCTGGCCGGCTATGATGACTGGCGCTTGCCCACCATCAAGGAGCTCTATTCGCTCATCGACTTCCGCGGAGGGTTCCACTTCACGCCGTCCGCTTCAAAGCCGTACATCGATACTGACTATTTCGCGTTCGAGTATGGGGACGAGTCTGCGGGGGAGCGACCGATCGACGTGCAGGTGTGGTCGGGGACGCGATACGTAGGCACAAAGATGCGCAACGGAGAAACAGTGTTCGGCGTCAACTTCGCCGACGGCCGGATCAAGGGCTACCCGATGTACGAGCCGCGGAGCGACGGCACTATTGAACACCGGATGTTCATCCGGTACGTTCGTGGGAACCAGGGTTACGGCCAGAATGACTTCGCCGATAACGGTGACGGCACGGTGACCGATCGTGCCACGGGGCTGCTATGGCAAAAGGCGGACGATGGTGTCACCCGCGATTGGCAGGATGCTCTGGCATACCGCGAAGAACTGGTTTTGGCGGGCCTGGGGGATTGGCGACTGCCCAACGCGAAGGAACTACATAGCATCGTCGACTACAGACGTGCGCCTGCGGTCACGGGAACAGCCGCGATGGACCCTGTCTTCGAAGTCACGGAGGCTCAATCCTACTATTGGACCAGCACGACCCATTTGGACGGACCCATCAAAAGGATGGGAAGAGCCGCGGTCTACGTGGCGTTCGGCCAAGCTTTTGGCTACGTGCAGATGCCGCCCGGATCGGGTAACTACCGGCTAGGCGATGCGCACGGTGCGGGCGCACAGCGCAGCGATCCCAAACGGGGCGATCCGGCCGAGTATCCTCACGGCCGCGGTCCGCAGGGTGACGACATCAGGATCTACAACTATGCCCGCTGCGTGCGGAGCGGAGCAATGCCGACCGGCCCGTGACCGTAAGAAAACGACCTGTGGCGGGCCTGTCTCGGCGATCAAGTAGTGGCGCGCCGCTCATCCTAGGAGAGATCGCATGACCTACAGGAGCTACGCCCGCGTTGCTGCTCTCGTCGCGGGCGTCCTCGTGGCTTTGACAGCATGTGTGACGCGGCCGCGGGACAGCCGGCTGGCCGAGGAGCGGGAACACGCCGCCGCCTGGGGCTCGCATCATCTCTGCGCGGGCCTCTTCGTTGTCGGTCGCGACCATCAGCGCGAGCCCGATGTCGTGGTCGCCAACGACATCGCTCGCTTCCCAGCGTTTCGTTGGGAGGAATCGTTCGAGTACGACGTCGACTTGGAGAACCGACGTGTGACGGTGACGGCACCCGGTGCGCCCGCGCGTTCGGCGGCCTACTACGGCGATCAAGGCTGCGTCATCCATGAGAGGGGCATGGAGGACATTCGGTTCAAACCGGTCGCAGTTCCGTCGAACCTACCCGATCCGGCGGGACAACCCTGGCCGACCGGCGATCTGAACTCGCACGCGCCGCTGCCGCCGGAGGCGGATGCGGAGTCCTTCAACTCCACGCTTGATTGGGCGATGAACGACGCGGGCCAGAACACGCGGGCGCTCGTTGTGGTCCATGAGGGGAAGATCATCGCGGAGCGATACGCGTCCGGATTCACGGGCGACACCCCACAGATAAGCTGGTCGCAGGGCAAGAGCATCACGGCAGCGCTGGTGGGCGTTCTGGTTCAACAAGGCGAACTAGAGCTCGACCGGCCTGCGCCGGTACCCGAGTGGCACGAGGACCCGGCTGATCCTCGACGTGAGATCACGATTCGGGACCTTCTGCACATGAGCAGCGGGCTGGACTTCAAGAACCTAGGCGTTGGCGACTCGCTCTCTTACACGAATGAGAACGAACACTTCCTCATCTACTTCGATGCGGTGAACGTCTTCGAACACGCCATCAACCAACCGATGGACATCCCGCCAAACACACATTTCAGGTACCGTAACAGCGATCCACTCACGCTCGGAAGGATCATTCGCCAGACGGTCGAGGGCAGGGGCGAGGACTACCTGACGTTTCCGCAGCGCGGTCTGTTCGACCGAATCGGCATGCGGAACGTGGTGTTGGAAACTGACACCTACGGCAACTTCATCATGACCGGATACGACTTCGCCAGTGCCCATGACTGGACTCGCTTCGGTCTGCTGCACTTGTGGGACGGCGTATGGGCCGGCGAGCGCATCCTTCCGGAGGGTTGGGTCGAGTTCGTCAGCACTCCGACGCCTACGGACCCGCGCCGAGGGTACGGTGGACTTTTTTGGCTGAACGCGGGTGGCGCGCTGCCAGACGTGCCGAACGACGCGTTCTGGGCAGCCGGGTTCATGGGGCAGAACACGGTCGTCATACCGTCTCTGGATATGGTGGTCGTGCGCCTCGGGCCGAGCCCGGGGAACTCGAACCGCTACTTGAACCGGGTCATCGGAGAGATCATCGACGCGTTGGAGGGGCCGCAGGGACGCTAGGGGCTGTCCCGCGTGAGTCGAGTATCTGCTACGGGTCTAGTAACGGTCGGCCAAGGGCAGCTGTATCCTCGGGCCAGCCGCTGCCCCCGCGCCCTTCTCGCTCTACCGCACCGCCGTCGCCAACGTGTCGTGATGCAGCTGGATGAGCGTACGCATGTAGGTGCCGATGCGGTCCGCCCCCTTGAAGCCGGCAGCGCGCGCCGAGTCCTCTCTACGTTCGAGCGGTACGTCAGCGCTGGCGGCCCAGTGGACGATGTCCTTGTAGAAGCCGATGGTGTACAGGTCCCAGGCCGCGCCCCCAGCCCGCGTGAAGATCAGATTCAGCGGCCGGTCGATGCCCTTTAAGTAAGCGTTCTCCATATGCCTTTGCTCGAGGAGAGCCTCACGCTTTCCGGGTAACGCGATGAACATCTCGACGTGGTAGTAGGCGTTGTCGGCGAACGACCGTCTCACCTCGTCGACCGGCGGCCCGATGACGAAGAGCTCCTCGCGCCAGGACAGGCGCTCGTCGAGAGCCCGCTCGAACTCGCTCTCCGAAATCCCGGAACCCTCGGCCGCATGCGCCCGGCGTTCGCTCTGCTCGGCCGTGTAGTAGTCAGCGAAGCTGCCTATGGGGTAAAGCAGCAGGAGGTCCCACTGGTCGCCCTGGCTGTGCCTCATCATGAAAGGAGGCTGCTCGCCCGCCGCCGCGTGGACGGGCATCCGCTCTTTGAACAGCTCGATCACCTCGAGTAGACGTCCCGGAGCCGCCCGAACCATGAGCGTCCGGTACAGGTAGCCTTCTTCAGGCTGGGGAGAGCCGACGGCGAGCAGAGCCGCTAGTATCGTCGCAATCATTATTCTCCTCCGAAGAGGCCGGTATCGCCGGCGTCAGGTCCGGTGGATGACCTGCACCAAAGGATCGGGACGCTGCGCCGAAGTCAAGACGACCCGGTCGAAGCGGTCGGTCAGCTCGAGCGCGAGCCGGGCCGCCCGTTCCGCGGCCGCCGCCAGGCCGGCATCGTCCACCATGTTGATGATGGGTACGACGACCGCGCTTCCCGTGGACTTGAGGGCGCCATCATCGCTGGCGAGCAGCCGAGCCACGTGGGCCGGCAAGAGCGGCTCCCCGCGACTGGCGCCGGTGACGACCTCGACCCTGGAAAGACGATGGGCGACCTCATCGGTTAGCGGCTCTCCTATCGCTCGCGCTGACACGATCGGGAGCACGGTCGTCGTGCCGTCCGGGATCAGCGGCTCGTCTTCTTCCGGCGCCTTGATCCACCGCATCCGGGCGCCATCGCCTTTCACGAACAGGACTTCGAATCCGGCGGTTTTGTGGATCTTGGCGATGAACTCCGCCGCGAGCCCTCCGTAGCGCGCTCTCTTGACTTCTGGATGAGCGAAAGCGGTCAGCCGGTACTGTGACGCGGAATGGACGACCGCCTGGACGATCTCGCCATCGTCGGCGATGACCTCGTGAGCGCCCAGAGTGCTGGGGAAGGCGGCCATAGGAACGGTGCACGTAATGCCTACGCGTCCGGGATGCTGCGTGGCTAGGTGGTAGAGAGTCGTCTTCTTTCCGCCTGCACCCACCGCGCAGACGATTCCGGTCCGGGCTTCGACGACATCGAGCAGTTCCGACATGCGGGCATTACCCCCCGATCAGCGCTGCCTCGACCGACAGTATGCGTGGGAGAAAGCCGGCGATGAGTTCCCAAGAGTCGCCGGCGTCGCGGCTGGCGAACAGGTGTCCGCTGGACGTTCCGAAGTAGACGCCTGGCGGATCCAGTGGATCGGTGTCTATCGCTTCACGCAGAATCGTCACGTAGGCGTTTTCCTCTGGTAACCCTCGGGTAAGCGGTTGCCAGTCGCCGCCACCGTTGCGACTGCGATAGACGGTCAAGGCGCCTCCCACCGTGGTACGCATGTGGCTGCTTTCCTCGGGTATTACGAAGACCGTGTCTGGGTCCATCGGGTCGGTGGCCACAGCGTAGCCGAAGTCGCTGGGCAGGCCCTCAGTGATCTCGATCCAACTATCCCCTCTGTCGTCAGTGCGATACGTGCCGGTGTGGCTCTGCTGGTAGAGGCGGCTGGGCTGGGCCGGGTGCAGCACGAGTCGATGGACGCAGTGACCGGATTCCGGCCCCTGAACCGCCAGATAGTCGGCCCGGACACCGTTGTTAACGGGCTCCCAGCTATTTCCGGCGTCGTCGCTCCGGTAGACGCCGCCGGCAGACACCGCCGCGTAGATTCGCCGGGCATCCAATGGATCGATGTAGATCGAATGCAGGGCTAGCCCGCCTTTGGCCGGCTGCCACGTCTCCCGGCTGGGATGATCGTTGAGGCGGCTCACGGGTGCCCACGTGAGCCCTCGGTCGCGGCTCACGTGCAGACCGGCGGGCTCCACGCCGGCGTAGAGAGTGTCCACGTCGTCGGCGTGCCCGGGCGCCAGGTACCATATCGCGTTCAGATCGTTTGGCGAGTAGGGGGGAGATGGACGCGGTACCTCGGGCAGGAGTTCCCATGCGCGCCCGGCATCCTCGCTACGATAGATGTGGACACCCCATACCATGTGGCGCGCTGCTGCGTAGCCCGTGCTGCGGTCACGAGGGTCGATGACGGCGTGATAGACCTCATAGCCGGCCAGGTAGGGACCCTGTAATCGCCAGCTTCGGCGCTCCGCGTCCGTCGTTGCTATGAAGAGCCCCTTCTGAGTCCCTACCAGCAAGGCAAGGAGATGTACGCCCAGATTGCTTCCTCCATGGTCTGGCTACGACTGCTGAGCGAGACTCGAGAACTGCACGGCCGAGAGTCGCTTCAATCTCTGGGAATGCAACCAGGCGTTCAAGGGCAGAGCGATTAGATGCGGATGGCCCAAAAAATCAGCCGACCCCGCTCGAAACAAGGGCCGGCTCGGCCAGACTTCGGGTGCCGCGAACGCGGCTAGTTGGCTTCAGTACAGGATATGGCTCCTTCGGCGGAAACCGGGATCCCGCTCGGCATGGTCGAGGTCCCGACGTAAACGCCGCACTGTGCTGCGGTATTCACATGCGTGGTCCTGGCGCTCCAGCCGCTGGCCGACACATCGAGGAACTGAATCGTCACGTTCGGTGTCGCGTTGAATTCTAGCGCCGCCAGACTGCCTGTGTAAGTGTAGTAATCGTCGAAGTACGCCTCTTGGGCCGATAACATGTTCCGCAGGTCGGATTGCATCTCTGACCTATGAGCCTGCCGTCGGGCGCGGGTATAGCGTGGCAGGGCAATCGCGACCAACAGCGAAATGATGCCCACCACAACCAGTAGCTCGATGAGGGTGAAGCCCCGGACCCTGGAGAGGATGGTCCTGCGTGGCACCCTGGGTCTGCTCGGACTATGAATCACGTTCAGCTAACTCCTATGAAGATCGCGGGGGCAGACACACCTCAGCATAATAGCGTCTACGCCACTGTCATACCAGCAAGGTGTGTGCCTTCCATCGAATCCGGCCTAATGTGTTGTGACAAAATGGCTTACAGCTCCAAGTGAGGTGTCGCGGTAAGGCGACAGGACGCATATTGCGACGAATGAAGCGCAGTGCACGGGAAGTATTTGCATAGCAGGCGGAGCTCCCGTACGACGCGAGGTGGGTCTGTAGCTGTGTAACAGGCGCCGGGTCATCCGTCCTAGCTGTGAAGAGGTCTTCGATTCTGACCCAGAAAGGGAGAGAAAGTCATGAAGAAGGTCGGCTATTTGGGAGTGGTTGCTGTGACGGTGATGTTGACCGCCGGCGCCGTCAGGGACGCTGACATGGTCGGTGCGTCCACGGGGACGTCCAGCCTCACGATCTACAACAGCAATGTGGCGTTAGTGCGAAGAGAGGTAGAGCGGTTACTCCCCGCCGGGATGCATACCGTCCGTGTCGAGGGGCTACCGACGAACATCGATCCGTCCAGCCTGATCGTGCTGGACGAGGGCGTGACCCTTCTCGGTGTGCGTGGTTTCCGCAGCTACCAGGACGCTTCAACGGGGCCGGGTGCGTCGTTGGATCTCGATCTGGACGTCGAGAGGCAGACGGAGCGCCTGCAGCTGGCTTTTCTCACGAACGGACTCAACTGGTCCGCGACCTATTCGGTGATCGTTGCCCGAGACGACGCTACAGCACGGGTCGATGGCTACGCGACGCTGGTCAACGGCTCGGGCACTGGTTACGAGGATACTGAGGTGCAGCTGCTCGCCGGTACGATCCAGAGAGGAGGTCGCGCCGACTACGCGGACGAGTTTCGGATGGCTCGGGCCTTCGAGGCGGCTGCCGAGGCGCCCGAACTGCAGGAGGCGGCGTTCGGCGACTATCACCTGTATACAGTCTCGACTCCGTTGTCGCTCCGGGCCGGAGAGTCACGCCGGATCCGCCTCGTTGGTGCGCGCTCTGTCAGGACGCAGAAGGAGTACACGTTCGCGAACACGTTGACTTACCACCGCCAGTACCCCGAACCGCTTACCCGCCCTGTCGCGATCAGTTACCGCGTGGAGCGATCGGAGGACGGCGAATTTGGCGAGGTGCCGCTGCCGGGTGGCCAGGTCCGCGTCCTCCAGCGTGACGAGGATGGTCGCGTACAGCTCCTGGGCGTGGCCGGCCTGGCGAACACACCGAAGCGTCAGGATCTGCGGCTCCATACAGGATACGCTTTCGAGATTGTCGGGACCCGGACCCAGACGGATTTCGAACGGCCGGGAGGCAACGTCTACGAGTCGGCTTGGAAGGTCGAGCTGAAGAACGAGAGCGAGTCGAGCGTGACGGTGCAGGTGATCGAGCAACTGACCGGGGACTGGGAGATCATCGAGTCGAGCCATCGTCACGAGAAGCTGTCGGCGGGCGCAGTGCGATTCAGTATCGACGTGCCGTCCGGCGGCACGACCGTGCTGGAGTACCGCGTTTCGGTTCGCAGCTGAGCCGATCTGCGCAGGGCTGACACCGCGAATATCGGCTTGGCCCACGGCGTTGACACAGCGCCTACTTGCAGCATATTCCGATCGTTTCGGGCGAACAGCCCCGCGGTCGGAGTATGCCTTTTCGCAGCAAAAGGGAGCGTAATGGTTCAGGTCACGGTCAACGAGGGAGACGATCTCGAGCGCGTACTGCGCCGCTTCAAGCGCCAGGTGCAGAAGGCCGGCATCTTCACCG
>JBDHHL010000119.1:0-10658 GCA_039589375.1 Gemmatimonadota bacterium
ACGAATCTGACTTAGTGCCGCTCTGAACTCCGTTCAACCGGCGAATATCAGTAGGATCATCGTCGAAGCTGCCTCGGGTCCTCTTCAACTTGACGTGAGCCCTTTCATATCACTCTTCCAGCAGCGCCTGGAAGCGCGGGGTGCTTGCGGGGCCGCTATTGGCTCACGAGCGCATGAAAGCGTGGATCCCCCCAGAGTTCCTCGAACATTCAAGTCATTCGCGATGTATGCCTTCCTCCGTGGAAGAGCTCGCACTTCCACGGCCGTGCCACCTTGCTCTTGTCCCGGCCCACCTCGCCGGGGAACGGCGATGCGTGCCATGCCCGGCTCACAAAAACAAACGCCGCGTCTCTCAAAAGAGCGCGGCGTTTGCCATTGGAAGAAGTCGTACTACCCCTAGGAACCTTCCGGCTCCGCCCGCTTCCGTACAACCTCGGGAATCTCGCCGATCTGAACCGGGGTTGGCCCCAGGCCCGGAAGTCCCGCCTTCGGTTCCAGGCTAATCACAAAGTTGAAGAATTCGCCGATGACTATGCCCGCCTCCCCTTCAACGACGCGGAAATTCGCGTTGAGGATCCCTGTCTGTGTGACCACGCCCTCGATGGCCTCCACGTCCGCGTTGACGAGGCTCGAGTAGTCAGGCGGGGGGCCCGTGACATCCGGAAGTCGGAAGCTTTCCCCGTTTAGGCGCACAAGCCAGCCGACAAGGGAATAACCGACCGGCGGCCGCGACATGTTGATCACGTCAACGCTCAGTGCGTCCTCACGTACTCCGCCCAGGCCCTGACCTTCTCCGCTGTATGCCCTCGAGTTGACCGGATTCGCAGCGTCGAAGTTGCCGAAGCTCGTCGGCCCGCTCAGGAAGAATTCATCATCAGCGTAGTCGTCCGCCGTCCCATTCTGATCCGTATACTGGAACCAGAACGGACGGGCGTCCGGAAGCGCGGTGCCCGGCGAACTCGTGATGGCTAGCGTGAGGTGCGTGTTGAAGCCGACGGAATCCGCGCCGCCGCCGAGGGTGGCGTCGCTGACCACCAGCGAATGCAGGAATCCGTCCTCCTCGTTGCCGCCGGAGAAGCTGCTGGTCCTGGGTACCGTCTCAACCGTATCCTGATCTAAGCCGATGACCTCCCCGGTGACGTCATCGACGATCGGTACCAGCTTGATCTTGTAGTAGGTCCCCGTAGCCGCCGCGGCGCTCCCCGTTCCCGGATTGACAAGCCAGCCCTCGTAAACCGAGCCACCCGCCAGCTCCTCGAGATTGCTGAAGGTCGCCTGCAGGCTGTCAGCACGGGCTCCCAAATAGCCCGGAGCCTCGGATATCTCGTCGGCCGGTATCAGCAACGGGAACGGCGGGTAACCATTGTTCACTGCCGCCCCGGTCTGCAGGAAATCCGTGCCGATCTGCAGGCGCATCACCTGGGGTAGCCCGAGCACTTCGCCAGCCGTCGCGGCCTGGCCCTTGAAGAGCACGAGGTAGTTGTAACGTGGCAGCGACGTCGGAACATCATCGCTTCGAGCCACAATCGCCGAGTCGAAGGACGCATCCGGCGGATCCCCCGTATCGTCCGCATAGAACACCTGTTCTCCGAGTTCGGTGAACGGGTCGATTAGCACATCCATGTATGCCTCGCCAGACGCATCGGTCGTTATATGACCCAAGACAAACGGGTTCGCATTAGCTTGCGCGAAGATGTCGGCGTAGGGCTCAATGTTGGATAAGGGATCACCTTTCGGCGCACCCTCTGCGGAGAGTATCAGCTCGTCCGGCTGCGTGATGGGCTCTCCAAGCGCCGCCGCCGCCGCGTCGAGCTCCGCGTTGACCTTCAGATCGTACTTGACGAAGGCCAGTATGTAGGTCGCGCTCGGATCCAGGTTCTCGAACGGGTCCTCGGTTAAAAACCATGGATTGTGGCCACCGTACCAGTTGGGGTCTGCAATCACGAAACCTTCCGGGGCCGTCGCGTCCTCATCGATGAGGGCGGGAAGTCGCGGATCCGTCGATCCGTTTCTCCAGTGCCCGTCGAAGTCCCATGCGCCCGGGCCCTGGACCTGACCGTAGGTCCCCCGCGTCCCGGCAACGCTGCGACCGAACGCATCGGCCAGGGTGGTGTCGAACAGGATCGAGAACCTGTCGACCGAGTAGCTGCCAACGGGCTCGACGTAGGCGCCAGCGACCGGGAAATCCTGGCTGGGCGAACTTGGACTCTCGACGATATCGCTGGCGTTCTCGGGGCACCCGCTGAGCAGCAGGAGCGTCCCGACCACAGCGAGCGAGGCGATCAAGCGAGGCATTATCCGTGAAGTCATGGCGCAATCTCCCTGCTAAAAGCCCGGCACCAGCGTGAGTCCGGCCACGAACCTGAAGTTGTGAACCGACCGACTCAGCTGGCCCGAGTCTGGATTCAGCTCCGGAAATCGCGTGTTCTGAAACTCTTCGCGCACCGGCAGTAACACGTTCGGATCCCAGTCGGGGTAGAAGCTGTCGTACACCGCGAGCTCCACTCCCACGTCATCGGTCACGGCGAAATCGACACCTCCGCCGAACCTCAGGACGAAACCGCTCGTGCTACTGTTGCTATAGTTCTGAAGCGGATCGAGGAAGACCGTATAGCCCCCGGCGCCCAGTACCAGGAAGGGCGCCGTTCTACGAGCTAATTGCAGCTTCCCTTGGACGCCGTACTGCCAGATGTCGACCGACTGGTTGATGGAGTGGAAAGTCGTGGAGTCCACGAACGAGAAAGCCGCTGGAGTGAACTTCTCCCCATTGGATTCCGCGACCGTGAAGTCCGTCCACAAACCGAATCCGATCGAGGGCTTCAGGAAGTAGGTCGCCTCAAGGGCGATCGTCGGACCGGACCCGAGCCCGCTGCCGCCGGCGAACGACTGCCAACCACCCTGAATCACGACCTGGAATCGATTTGGCATCACCTGCGCGTCCGCGCTCGCAGCACTGAGCGCGACCAGCGTCGACGCCACGATCATCGTGCAAGAACGCTTCATCTGAGCTTCTCCCCTGGGTCGCAGATTTTGACGCCCAGTTCCGCCCGGCGGCTCAAGATCCTAGCCGGAACGAGAACGTCTGGACGTTTTCCAGCAGGCCCATATCGGTGTAGGCGTAGTCAAAGCCGAGACGTTTTTCGAAGACCGGGATCGAGACCCCGCCACCGACCGAGAGCCCATCGGAGAAATTCCGGAACCCGCTGGTGCTCTGCTCGTTCTGGAACCGTTTTCCAACACGTCCGTATACGAGCTCGTTGTAGGAGTACTCGATGCCGACCGAGGGCTGCAACGGCGTATCGATCGAGTCGTAGAAATCCGTCAGCAGCCACAGCTTGTGAACCGGCGGCACCCGCAGCCAAGCTTCCGGCGACCCTGCAACGTCGAACAGGAAGCTCACGCGGAAGGCTGTAGGCAGCGACATGTCACGGGTGTTGTACTGGACGGGCACGTTGTCCTTGGTGGGGAACGTGCCGGTCTGCGCCCCCACGACCCTCTCGATGGCGGAGCCCTCGTAGGAAGCATCACCGCCGATGTTGACGACGGCCGCGCCGAGCGTGAGGCCCACGAGCCCTGTGCGAAAGAGAGAACCTATGTCAAGACCGAACCAATTCGCTTTGGCGTCGTCGATGCCCTCGGTAACGAGCTTTACCGCTATTCCAAGGCCCAGGCGGTCTGTGATCAGCCGTGAGTACCCCAGAGAGCCCGCGAACCCGCTGAACTCGAAGGTCTGGCCAAACAGCGGGTCACCACCTTCCGGGAAGCCCTCGGTGGTGCGGACGATATCGCCGCTACTGAGCGACAGAACGCTCGCCCCAAAGGCTCCATCACCCACCGGGACGACGACACCGAAGTACTGGTGGGAGATGTCAGCTTCCGCGAACAGATCAGTGTAACTGAACGCGATGTCGAAGCCTTCGCTCTCCGCCATGGCACCGACGTTCCAGTAGAGCGACTCCGCTCCCCGAATCAGCGCCGCGCCCGACGCGCCTAGCGCCTGAGCGCGTGCGCCCACTGGGAGCTCGAGCCAGTTCGCTCCTCGGGTCCCGACTCGAGTGATCGATTGATCGGGCGTGGGTTCGAGCCCCTCCCCCACGTTCTGTGCCCATGTACCCGAAGCGGCGATCAAGAGACCCGCAACGGTTATGGCAATACTCTTTCTAAACATGGACCAAGCCTCCCCGGTCACCGGATTATCACGAACTTCCCAACCTTCTTTACTGTGTCGCCCGTCGCCGGGTCCGTGGCCGTAACGACGAACACGTAGAGCCCGCCAGCAACGTCGGTCCCTTCGCGGCTGCGCACGTTCCAGAATAGATCGCCGTTGCCGGCCAGATCGTCGGGACCCCAACGGAGCTCCTGCACGAACTGGCCAGACACCGTGAAGATCCGCAGCTGACCCTCGGGCGGTAGATGTGTGAACACCAGTCGGGCGTCATCCAGGCTCGTCGACACACTCTGGAACTCCGCGAACATGACGTAAGGGTTCGGCACTACATTGACGCTATCCAGCTGCGCCTTGATGTCTCCGCCGGCCGTAATGACGTCCTCACCAGCAATGCCTCCGATCGCGTCGAACGCAGATCGATCCGGCGGTTGCACCGGGGCGACGTACTGGACAGCCAAGTTCTGTCCCGCAAAGTTCGACACCCAACCTTCTCCAGTGGCGCCGGCGCCGATGACCGGGTTGCAGCTGGGCCGAGGGCTATTGCCGCAACTCACCATCGATGGCGCGAACGTGGCTGCTTTCTTCTGTACCTGGATCGGTCTTCCCGACGCGTCCAGGACGACAGCGTCGCTGTCACCGACGACCACTGTGCTGTCCACAGTCACAGTCTCGATGAAGAACAGCTGGTCGCCGGGCACCCACGCATCGTCCGGCACACTCACCGACAGCGTATCGCCGGTATTAAAATCCCCCAGCAGAATCTTGCTCGGCGACGTCGGCCGCTTGAGCATCGCCACCTCCACAGCACGATCGAAAGAGGCGTTCCTTACCTCAAACGGAACACGCACTGCCTCGAGGTCGTCCTCCGTTACACTGGTTCCCGTAGCATCGGCAATTGCCGCGGCTGTGGCTGCATCGGTGACACCCATCGCTCCGACGGCACGTTCCTCGATGGATTGGTTGAATACGTCACTCGTCGCCTGCGGGTTGGCGAAGTTGAGCTCGAACGGCGATCCCGGCCCGAAGGTGAAGCCGGACCAGGTGATGTCGTAGCGCCCGTACGCGCTGATCCCACCCGCCTGGTTGGCCACGGCGGCCTGATTGTCCCAGAAGACCGTCGGCTCTACAGCGGACGCGATCTCGGGCCCGCCAACCTCCAGTTCGTAGAACTGGGTTGCGTACTGGCCGCCGATCGAGTTGTCGACGTTCAGCACGAAGCCCGTGAACCCGGTGAACTCGCCGACCGCCTGGCGTGACAGGAAGCCAGCCGGCGTCGTTCCTTGACCGTCGAGCACGATCGAGACGATCAGTGGCTCGTTGGTGTCGTCGCGGAAGACGAGGACGCCCGTACCATCCAGAACCGTCGTCGTTCTTGTGGTGTCCGGTGGCACATCCGCCGTGCTGACGCTCGTCGGTACACCCGCGATCTCCACACCGTTGGGGTTCGCCGTCGTCATCACCAAGGAATCAACCACCACATCGCTTGCGGTGACCTCGTCGCTCGTCGCAAACACCACTTCGCGGGCCACGACCCGCGTCTGCAGCGTTTCGCCCCCTGCCGCGACCTCAATCACTTCGAACTGATTGCCGGTCACGGTGCGATAGCGCGCTTCCACTACATCGGTGCCAGTGAAAAGCACTTCGCTGGCCTCTACGAGCGCGAAGTCCGAGTCGTCCGTGAAGATCGCCTCGTCCTGTTCCGACCCCGCCTGAACAGAGGCTGGAAGGTAAACGCTCGTCACGTTCGGCTCTGTAGTCGACGTGGCAAGTGGGTTGGCGAGGCTGGGTGCGAGCACAAGACTGTCGGGCTCGACCGAGTCAAACGAACCGTCACCGGTCGTGTCCGTGGAATCCACAACCTCGAACTTCGCGCCCCGGGTCTCGCCGACGATCGAATACAGGTACGAGAAGCCGGGCGTCACGAGCTGGTCGTTGAACGAGTTTGGCGCCTCGTTCAGGTCATCGACCGGCAGCACCGTGAAGGCCTGCCACCCCGAGCCGAGCGCCGACCCATCGATGTCTCTAGCGGGATCACCGTCACAGTCGAGCAGGTTGTCGATTACATCGCTGGCCGTGAACGTTGCGCCGGCGTCACACGACTTGTAAATCAGTATCCTCTCCAAGTTGTCGCGTGCCCGCTCGCGAATTCTGTCCTCGAGATCGGGGTTTAGCGCGCGTAGTCTGGCCAGATCTCCGCCGGGCGCTGCGGCGAGCTTGTCAGCGAAGTCCTCGAGGAACGGGTCCACCCACTCGTCGTTCGCGTCATCCCAGTACAGTGTGATCTCACCTCCACCTTCACCTAGCTGCGGATCCCTGACCTGCACGTCAGCGCCCACGATCGTGACCTTGGGCGGAGCTTCGGGGCTGAGATAGAAGCTCATATACAGGTCGATGATATTGTTCACATCCGACTCGAACGATGCCGAGTCTGGCCCCGCGACCATGGCGAGGACCAATGACGTCGTGTCACCGGCGGCGAGGGGGAACGGTCCTACCGACATGAATGAGCAGTTGCCCTCCTGATTGTTGTACGCGGGGTTGCCCAGCTCGCCAACGGGCATGGTGTCGGACCAGGTGACCGCACAAGCGTCCGCCCGGTTCTCCCGCGTCGTCCCCTGAATCACTACGTCCGGCGGGCCATAGCACGTCGGCACATAGATCGTGTCGCCGCCCGGGGTCGCCCCATTCGCCGAGTAGTCCCACGATCCGGGTACCCAGTACGAGAAGGGCGCCACCTGCTGCGGGTAGTTGGGGTTTCGGAACGTGGCGTACTGCGCGCTTGTCGGGAGCACTCCCGGGTCGCGTCCGTTCAGCAAGTCCTCGGGGTTGTCAGCGATGGCTCCAAAGTCCTGCCGGCTGGACCCCGACAGATACGTCTGATGTGAGCAGGATGACCCGTACGGGCACGCTTTGAAATGGTTGAAGGTGATCGTATCGCCCGCCAGCGGATTGCTGAGGTCGAAGAACGCATCCGTGCTGCACGGTATCGCTCGCTCCGCCGCACGCTGCGCGTTCTCCCCCGTGTTGCAGCTGAAAAGCACGTTCCTCAAGTCGCCGATCGGCGACTTAAGGACGATCATCCCCGTCGCCCCCCAGCCGAAACCGGCGTCACCCTCGCAATCGATAAAGCCCACGTTCGGCGGCGCCACACCAGGGCAGGCAGGGCTGCTTGTATTCGCCTCGGCTGTCAGAATCGCACCACGCCAGACCTCGAGATAGAAACTGGACTCCTGCGAGCGGACCGGCTGAGCCGCGTAGCCGACGTACAGCTCCTCGTAGTCCAGAGGCACACCATAGACCTTTTCGGTCTCGTTGATGATGAGGGCTCTCCAGATCATCGAGTTGGCCACGGTGGGCAGCGCGAAGGTGAACGTGTTGAACTCGGTGCGGATACCCAGCGGCCAACCTTCAGCCGTAGTGGCGCCAATGCCTCCCGGTACTACCTCGCCGAAGCGCCCGATCATGTCCGAGTTGAAATCGTCGTAGGCGCCGTACGTCTGAAAGTTTCCGAAGAACTTCGTCTGGTCGATGAGCGCCGGATCGATGCGCCACCAGTCAAAGTTGAATTCGCTACCCAGGGCTTGCTTCATCTCGAAGTAATCCTCAAGGGACGGCGGGCTGTCGCCCAGCCAGCCCCCTGCCGGCCAGGTATCCGGGCAGTTGCTGCCCGCAAGCAGGGTCATGCCCGTTGCCAGCTGGCCGTCGATGTAGCTCGAGTGGTCCAGGCAGGACCCGTCGTCACTCGAGGATGCCCCCGAGAACAGAATGCCGAACTGATTGTCCGAGGCGATAATCTCTCGAAATCCGTCGGAAGGGCCGTTGCGGGAGACCGACCAGCCACCCCCCGTGGCCAATGCCAGGGAGGGGACTTGCTCGACGAAACGGAGCCATTCCCTCTGCGGTGCCGCGTATAACGGCGACACGTCGAACCACTGGCTTCGCCCTCCCGCCCCACACAACGCGCAGCCACTCAAAGGGACCTGCGAGGCAAGGTTTAGATCCGCGCCGTCGACGATTCCCGTGTTCGTGATGTAGTATGGCATCTGCCCCGTCGACCGCATGCCCGTCGTGGCTCGATCGCCCTGGCCGAACAGCAGGAACTGCGACCGAATGTCTTGGCGTATGTCCCGGGGATCGCGCCTGACCTCGTTCTCATCGTATCGGTCCGTCCGCTCCTGCGCCCGGGCGAGCCCCGAGGGAAGACCGATAGTTATGAGCCCACCGACCAGCAGCAGGCCCATCCGCCTGGTCAAATTGGAGATGGATTCCATAGCTCAACCCCGATCGCTGATAGTGACAATCGGCTCGGGCGGTCCGGTCTTAGGAACGGGCCGCCCGACCGGCCCGTCAAACAAACCGCTCAGAACTCGACCCGGAGGCCGAAGCTGATCTGACGCCGCGGCCCAAACAGATGGGGGCGGTCGAAGTAAGTCGACACTGTCCCCTCACCGACCTGGTTGCCCTGCCGACGGCGATCCTGATCGCGCGCGCCTTCGTCGCAGCGTCCCGTTGTCGGGAGCGGTTGGAAGCAATTCTTCGCGTCGAACAGATTGTCGACCTGCAAAAAGGCGCTGTAGACCAGGTTTCCGACCCTGAACCCCTTTTGTGCCCGCAGGTTGACCCACACAGCGGATGGCCCCCGGCCACTGTTGCGCTGGAGCTGGTTCACCGAGTTACCCACAGCGCCACCTTGGCCCCGGAAGACAAGCGTCGGCGTATAGGGGAGCCCGCTCTGCGCCTGAAGAGTCAGGGCAAGGCTCGAGTTCCTCAGGATGCTGCCCCCAGGGATATCCGGGACTTCCTCGCCCGCATTGAACCGCAGCATCGTATTCAAGCGGTGTGGGATATCGATCTCCGAGACGATCTCCCGGCGGAGCGTCGGATCAGATTCGTCGGACAAGCTCTGCCGCTCGCGCTCAGGCGGAGCAGCGTTCGTCCGTGCCTGCGAGTATGAGTAGTTCACATCAAACGCCCAGAAGGACGTGAGACGTCTCCTCAGGCCGACTTCGATGCCCTTGACGGTCTGGAAATCTTCGTTGATCAGCACATAGTAGTTCAGCGACGACGTGCCGTGGGTGGCGCCGATGTCCTGCACGCCGATACCACCGCGACCCACGCCGGTCAGACCGGTCTGATCCTTGTTGAACAGGACGAGGGTGAGCGCCCAATCCTCCCCAAGCTCCGACAGCAGCCCCACCTCATAGGTCGCTGTGCGCTCGATCGCCAAGTTCGGGTTGCCTAGGAACGACGTCGTGAACTGCTGGGAGAAGATGATCGGACCGCATTGCGCATTCTCGGCCGCATCCAGCGGAACTCCGCGCAGGCCGCACGGCAGCGCCTCGCCCGGGTCCTGTCCAATGCTCGTATTCTGGTAGATGTTGTTTAGAGTAGGGTTCTGCGAGTTGACCGCGTAGTTCATGAAGACATTCGTCGTCGCCGTGATCGGGAACGATACACCCAAACGAGGACTGAACTGCACTCGCGTCGAGGACTCCTCGAAGTCGTCCTGGTACGCGATGATCGCCGCCTCGTCCCGGATAGCCGGATCGCTGCAGGAAGCGAGCGTCCACGTCGGATCCGGTGTCACAACCTCGCCCGTCACTGGATCTTCGGCCGGCTGGAAATCTGTAGGATTCTCACACACTTCCCGAGCCGTGGTCCCGTTCGTCGGGTCGAGCGGGTCGACGAAGAAGAGGCCGCCCGCCTTCCCGACGTCGACGCGGAAGCCGAGGTCGAGATTCAGGAAGTCGTACTCGATAACATCCTGAATGTAAAACGCCGCGTCCCAGGGCTTGGCGTCGTATTTCAAATTGATAGTGAAGAGCTCGTTCACCCCCAGCTGCTGATCCTCATCAAACTTCAGGTCGTGGAAGTCGGCGAAGACACCCAACCCCAGGTTGTGGTGGTCCGTGACCTGCGACTGCACGTCCGCACGTAGCACGTACGTCGTAATCTCTTCCCCGCCGTAGAGGTCATCCGACCCGCGAGCCGGGTGCTTCACGGTGATCCCGGGAGCGACGAACTGTGAAGAGAAGTTCTTGTCAGAGAAGCTGTTCCCCAGACAAACGCCCTCGAAGAAGTTGCAGTTGCGGCGCTTCTGCTTGAAGATGCCGCCGTTGACGTTGAAGTATGTACGCCCAAGAACCTGATTATACTGAGCGACAAACAGGGTGCGATCTGATTCGACCGAGCCGAGTACGACGTCCTCGTAGTTCGAGTCGGCAACGGCGAGCGAATCGGCTCGCGTGTCAATGACCGGCGACGTTTGGGCGTCATATCCTGTCAGAAGGAAGTCGAAGTCGTAACGCTGATACTGTCGGGTCTGGTCGATCAGGCTCGCGCTGATCTTACTAGTCGGCGTAATGTGAAAGTCCAGTTTCGCGAATATCTGGGACTCGTCGTCGTACCCGAAAGCTCTCCACCCCGGAAACACGTCCCGTGTATGCGGGGTGTCCAGCCCCGTCGGTGGGTTGCTGGGGTCGTAGACGTC
>JBDHHL010000120.1:0-15152 GCA_039589375.1 Gemmatimonadota bacterium
CACCCCGAGTTCGCCGGGTTTCCGGAAGAACACCCTTCGATGCGGTCTCTGTTGGGCGTCCCCATCCATATCGGCAGCCGCGTGTTCGGCAACCTGTATCTGACCGAGAAGATCGGAGCCGAAGAGTTCACACTCGAAGACGAGGAGCTTGCCGAACTACTGGCTGCCCAAGCTGCGGTCGCCGTCGAAAACGCCCACCTCGCCGAACAGCGGAGCCAATTCCTCACGATCGTCAACCACGAAATAAAGAACGCCGCCGCCGGAGTCGTGGGTTGGACCGACCGGCTGCGCAAGCTGACCGACGACGAGGACGGGCGCGTCCGTGAGGCTGCCGGCTACGCCTTCGACGGCGCACAGCAGCTGCATCGACTGGTGGTGGATCTTCTCGACCTCAGCAGGATCGAGGCACGCCAACTCGAGCTCGATATCAGAGGAGCGGATCTCCGCGCCCTCATTCGCGAAGTTTTGGCAACGGTCCGGCCCTCGGCGGAACGGCAGGAAATCGGATTGGTTGTCTCCGGTCTGGAGGAACGCACGATCGTGCAGACCGACGCGACACGCGTGCGACAGATCCTGCTCAATCTTCTATCCAACGCCATCAAGTTCACCAAGCGCGGAGGACAGGTCGATCTCGTCCTGGCTTCCAGCAGCGGCGGGTGGTCCGTCACCGTGTGCGATACCGGGCCAGGCGTCGACCCGGCTATCCGCGAGCGGATCTTCGAAGCGTACCGCTCCGGGAACATCAAGACGCCGAAGAGCGGCGCGGGCCTGGGCCTCGCCATTTCCCGCGAGCTTGCGCGACTCCTCGGCGGCGACCTGGACTATAAAGAGGAGCACAGCCCGGGCGCTTGCTTCGAGCTGTGGCTGCCCGCGAAACCCACCGCACACGCCCGCGAAGCTGGTCGCCAGTAGGTCAGCCCGCCTGGGGCAGATCCGTGCACGGACTCGACATGTCGGGGCAGGATGTCCCCACCGATAACAAGAGACATTAAAAGCACTGACCGCGTAACCAGTTGTAAACAAACAGGTTAACAAGCTGGAACGGCCCGGCACGATTCGTCCAATAGCCGGAGAACAACGTGGCCGGCACGGCCAGACGGTAGAGCATCGAGGTTTACGGGCCGAGAGACAATCACGGTGATCACGCGCGCGATATTCGTACTGACAAGCTCGGAAGCGGGCGAGCAGTTCCTACGTGTGCTGCCCGATCTGCGCGAGATCGGCCTCACCGAGGCGACGCTACTGCATCTCGTCTCGGCGCAACCCGGGCCGGTCGAGCCGATGCCCGAGCTGGCAAACTGGGTACGCCACTTCGAGGCGGCGATCCCAAAGGTGGAACTCGCGCTCAAGCGCGGCGATCCCGTAAAGTGGATCTACGAACTGGCGCGCGTACGGCAAGTCGACATCGTCGTTATCTCGGGTATCCCCAACGGTACCGACTGGGACCTCGAGCGCGTCTCGTCCCCTCTGCGCAGCCTGGGCATCCCAATCCTCTATCTACCGGACGAAGAGATCGAGGCATCGCTCAACGAACGGGTCATGGTGGCGGTGAGGGCGCCGGAGACATTCGATGCGGCGGTACCCGCCCTGCGGGAGTGGTTCGGACCCGTCGAGCTGCGTGCGATCCGCGTGACTAGCACAGGCCAAAACGGCGGCGACAAGGAATACAACGGTGTGAATCTGGAGACGGTCGTTGAGACCGGTGACGTCGCCATAACTTTGTTGCAGCATGCTGAGGAGTGCGGCGCGACGCTGCTGGCTATCCTCGCGGAGGAGCCGACGGATGACGGCGATACGCCGCGCGGAATCCCCGTCGTCAAACCGCTGATCGAGACCGCCGATCGCCCAATCCTAATCCTTCCCTCGCCCTAAACTCTCCAACGCCATCCCCATCCCCATCGCCATCCCCATCCATCCTCATCATCATGATGATCTTCATCCCCATCTCTTTGAGGAGGAGGAAGGTGGCGATGAAGTCGTTGTTCTTACTGATCTTAGGAACGGATATCTGGTGTGGAGCCCGGGCGACCAGCCAGGCGCGACCCTCTAGGGTCAGCCCTGGTTCTTCTCAACCGATGAGACGACCCCCGGCCTTTCCGGCAGTACATCCGCCACAGTCGTATTCCGGAAGAACAGGCAAACGGGCTCCCTCACCTGCTTCCAGTAGTCATGGACGGCGCAGGCGGTCTCATCAGAGCACGACGGGTTACCCAGCAAGCAGTCGGCCCTGAGAACGCTCGGGTCCAGCGCCTCGAGAAGCTCTGCGAGAGCCATTTCGTTCGCAGGTTTGGCGAGCTGGAATCCTCCTCTTGGGCCGCGCCCGGACGTGAGAATACCGGCGCGAGCCAGCGAATGGAGAATCTTCGACAGGTAGTTCGAGGGCACGTCCAGGGCCTTGCTGATCTCGTTCGCTCGAGTGGGCCTGGATTGGCGCGCGATGAAAAGGACGGCGCGCAGCGCGTATTCTGCGGTCTTGGAGATCAAGCGTGTTCTCTGCGTAAAGGAGAAGATCTATTTTTCATGCTAATATCGTGGAACGGTGCCTCAACGCAAGGCTGGCCTGTGATTGACGGTCCGAAATGGCGGCCCCACCTACCTGACCCAAAGTGGGCTAGTGGTCAGCCACAGTGGTAATGACGTGTGAGCAGGGCCAGGGCGGGCTTTGAATTGCCAATACTGAACATCGAATGTCGAATTTCCAAGAACAGCTCTTCATTATTGGCTAATCGATATTCGGTGTTCGATATTCACAGGGGGCCAACCCGTCAGTATCAGTGTGGTCCAGTACTAGGGTCATGTTCACGACCGTCACAAGTCGTCCGGCACTGGTGCGCCGAAGGCCCGAAGGCCCTAAATTCAGTCGCTCTATAGGACACAGAAAGACACGATTTTCAGTCGCACCCACGCACGATTCCTGCATGCGACAACTGCGAATCCAGGGAGGAAATCTATGCGGGAAGCCGTAGAACAATTGTGGCCGGAGCTGGAGTGGATCAAAGATGCGGAGCTCCGCGAACAGGTCGCTCAGACCTGGATCCGAGCCTTCGAGCTCAGCCCTCTGGACCCCGATGATCTGAACGAAATCCCTTTCACGCTGCTGGTGCCGAACTGCCCGGCGACCTTCATGGAGCACAAGCGGTGCGTGGTGCACATCGCGCGCGGAGCGGCCGAGTCGATGAAGGACTTCCTGGGCCGGGCGCTCGAGATCGACGTGGACACCGTGATCGCCGGTGCAATCCTTGCCGACGTCGGGAAGCTGCTCGAGTACGAGAAGGAGGAGGGAGTTGCGCGCCAGAGCGATCGCGGCAAGGCGCTGCGCCACCCCTTCACCGGCGTCGCGCTGGCGATGGAGTGCGGCGTACCCGACGCGGTCTGCCACATCATTGCAGCTCACGCGGCCGAAGGCGACCTGGTGAAGCGCAGCACGGAGGCGTACATCGTCCACCATGCCGACTTCATGAGCTTTTTGCCATTCAAGAACCTTTAGGGACCGCACGAGACGTAGTAAGGGAAGCATCGAGGTGTTAAGCAGGCGTTTGAATATCGAATACCGAACAAGGAATTTCCAATAATGAAGATCTTCATCATTCCTTGCTCGGTGTTCTGAGTTCGACATTCAAAGCACGACCGAAGGAAACGATCCGGGAGACTCTACAATGACTGACACGATAACAGCTCACATGTCAAAATGGGCTGCACAGCTGGAGTACAATCAGCTAGGAGAACAGGCCGTTCACGAGGCCCGCCGTTACCTCCTCGACTCGCTGGGCTGCGCCTTGGGCGGATACCGGCAGGAGGACGCGCTTCACGCGCTGGCCGTGCTGGACGAGATCGCCAGCGAGGGTCCGGCAACGATCCTGGGTAGCGGCAAGAAGACCGACGTCGTCTCCGCCGCGCTCGCCAACGCGTTGATGGTCCGCGTGATGGACTACAATGACATCTACTGGCAGCAGGACCCCTCTCACCCGTCCGATATCATCCCGGCGGCCATGGCCTGCGCAGAGCGCCAGGGGAGCGGCGGCGAAGAGCTGATCGTCGGGATCATCCTGGGCCACGAGTTCGAGATGAGGCTGTGTGAGGCGGCGTTTCCGGGAATACGGGAGCGTGGCTGGCACCACGCGACGTTGACGGCATTCGTGTCGCCGATCGTTGCGGGCCGCATGCTGAGGCTGACGTGGGAGCAGATCCAGCACGCGATCGGCATCTCGGCCTCGCACCACTGCACGTTGGGCGCGGTCACCGCCGGCAAGCTGACGATGATGAAGAACACGGTCGACCCGATGGCCACACAGGCCGGCGTCATGGCGGCCTTGATGGCCGAGAAGGGCTACTCGGGACCCGAACACGTCATCGACGGCAAGGAAGGCCTGGTCCACTGCATGGGACCCGAGTGGAAGCTGGAGCTGCTGACCGAGGGGCTGGGCGAGTCGTGGCGCATCGAGCGGTGCGGAATGAAGGCCTTCCCCACGGAAGCGCTGACGCATGCTCCTATCTCGGCGGTGTTGAAGCTGGTTCGCGAGCACGACCTCGAGCCCGACCAAATCGAGAAGGTCAACATCCGCTCGCTAGCTCGGGCGGCGGACATCCTGGCCGACCCCTCGAAGTACGATCCTCGAGCCGGAGAAGATCATGGACGCGAAGATCCGGGAGCAGCTCGCCAAGGTCGAGGTGGTCGCCGATCCCGATATCGAGGCCGTCTTCCCCGAGCTGCAGAGGGTAATCGTTTCCGTCCGCACCACGGATGAGCGCGAATTCAAGGAGCAGCTCGACTATCCAAAGGGTGATCCGCGCAACCCGCTGACCGACCAGGAGATCGAGGAGAAGTTCGACGCGTTGGCCGCTCCCGTGCTGTCCGAAGATGCCCGGGCGCGACTGAAGGACGCCGTGTGGAACCTGGAGAAGCTCGACTCGGTCACGGCGCTGATGGACCTGTGCAAAGCCGACCGTTGAGGTACGTATGGGCCAGACAATCGTCGAGAAGATCGCTCAGAGCCACATGACCGAGGGGCCGGATCGGCCGCTGCGGACCGGGGACGTGGTCTCGCTACGCCCGCGGCACGTCATGACGCACGACAACACCGCGCCGGTGATGAAGAAGTTCACGGCGATCGGCGCCAAGCGGATCCATGACCCGAGACAGCCGGTCTTCACGCTCGACCACGACATACAGAACAAGTCCGAGGACAACCTTGCCAAGTACTCGAAGATCGAAGCCTTCGCAAAAGACCAGGGCGTGGACTTCTACCCGGCCGGAACCGGCATCGGGCACCAGATCATGGTCTCGCAGGGCTATGTGGTCCCGGGATCACTCGTGGTAGGGTCGGACTCTCACTCCAACATGTACGGCGCCCTGGGCGCACTCGGCACTCCGGTCGTGCGGACCGACGCCGCCGCGATATGGGCCACGGGCGAGTTCTGGTGGCAGATTCCGCGGACGGTTCGGGTCGTACTGAGAGGCCGGCTCCGCGCCGCCGCGACGGGGAAAGACGTCATCATAGCGCTCTGTGGCCTCTATAATCGCGGCGAGGTCTTGAACGCCGCGGTGGAGTTCACCGGCCCCGGTGTGGCTGCGCTCAGCATGAACGAGCGGATGGCCATCTCCAACATGACGACCGAGTGGGGCGCGCTCGTAGGTTGGTTCCCGGCGGACGCCGTCACGATCGACTACCTGTCGAAGAGAAAGGCGTTGCTGGACGCCGCGGGCCTAGAGCGCTTCACCGCCGAAGACCTCGCTTCCTGGTCGCGCGAGCCTCTGCAATCGGACTCCGACGCGGCTATCGCCGGCCGCATCGAGCTGAACCTCGAGTACGTGAGTCCGCACGTTTCGGGACCCGACACGGTCCAGGTCATGCGTTCGCTCGCCGATGTGGAAACCGAGAAGATAGCCGTCCATAAGGCGTATCTCGTCTCGTGCGTCAACAGCCGCCTGGAGGATATCGCGGCCGCCGCGGAGGTCATCCGCGGCAAACGGGTCGCGGACGGCGTGGAGTTCTATGTGGCGGCGGCCAGCGCCGAGGTCCAGCGCGATGCCGAAGCGAGCGGAGACTGGGGTGCGCTGTTGGAGGCCGGCGCCCGGCCGCTACCGCCGGGCTGCGGACCGTGCATCGGCCTGGGAGTCGGCCTGCTCGAGCCCGGTGAAGTGGGGATCTCGGCTACGAACCGTAACTTCAAGGGCCGCATGGGCTCGCGGGAAGCGCAAGCATACCTGGCCAGCCCGCAAGTAGTAGCCGCCTCGGCGGCCGCCGGCTATATCACCGGGCCTTCGCCCTCCGACGGTTGGCGCCCTGACTATCGTTTCAGCGCCGTGGACGTCCCGCCGGCTGCCGGCGAACGGGTCGCGATTCTCGCCGGCTTCCCCGAGCGAATCGAGGGCCGGTTGGTCTTCCTTCCGCAGGACAACCTGAACACGGACGGCATCTACGGTAAGGACTACACCTATCGCGAGCTGGACCGCGATGAGATGGCGAAGGTGGTGATGGAGAACTACGACCCGGCGTTCCGCGAGAAGGTCCAGCCGGGCGACGTAGTTGTCGGCAGCTACAACTTCGGCACCGGTTCGAGCCGCGAGCAGGCCGCCACCGCCCTCCAGGCGGCGGGGATCCCGCTGGTGATCGGGGGCAGTTTCTCCCAGACGTACCTGCGCAACGCCTTCAACAACGGGTTCGTCTGCATCGAGTGTCCGGAACTGGTGGACGGTCTGAAAGCGCAACACGCCGAAGCCGTAGCGGCCGGCGAGCTGACCATCGTCCCGGGCGACTTGATCGAGATCGACTTCGCAGGCGGGACTGTTAGCCTGCGCGGAGGCGTCTATCGTTTTCCGCCGCTGGGGTCGGTGCCACAGTCGCTGGTCGTGGCGGGAGGGATCGAGAATTTGGTGAAGCAGAAACTGGGTAAATGAATATCGAATGTAGAATATCGAACGTCGAATGTAGAAGAACTTTGTGAAAGAGAGGAACTGACTGGCATGGCAAGATACACGGTTGTGAAGCTGCCGGGCGATGGAATCGGCAAGGTGGTCTTACCAGAAGCGCTTCGCGTCCTCGACGCGGTGGGGTTCGATGCGGACTACGTCTACGCCGACATCGGCTGGGACTGCTGGGTGAACGACGGAAATCCCCTGCCCGAGAAGACCATCGAACTGCTGAGCGAGCATAAGCTAGGACTCTTCGGTGCCATAACCTCGAAACCGAAGACGCAAGCCGTCAAGGAACTGCGGCCGGAGCTGCAGGACAAAGGCTACGTGTACTACAGCCCCATCGTGGGGCTGCGGCAGAGGTTCAACCTCGACATCTGCATCCGGCCCTGCCGATCGTTTCCGGGCAACTCTCTCAACTTCATTCGCCAGACCGCCGGCGGCGGCTACGAGGAACCGAACGTGGACGCGGTGATCTTCCGCCAGAACACCGAGGGACTCTACGCCGGCATCGAGTGGACCGACCCGCCCGACGTCGTCCGCAACGCTCTCGCCACTCACGTCAAGTTCAAGGGATTCGAGAGCGTGGCCAGCGAGGACATCGCGATCTCGACGCGCGTGTTCACACGCAACGCCTGCCGCCGGATCGTGACCGCGGCGTTCGAGTACGCGAAGAAGCACGGCTATCCCTCGGTGACCATCTGCGAGAAGCCGAACGTACTGCGCGAGACTTCGGGCATGATGGAGGAAGTGGCTAAGGAGGTCCACGCCGGCTTCCAGAACATCCAGCTGTGGTCGACCAACATCGACGCTCAGATGATGTGGCTGACCAAGAACCCCGAGGACTACTCGGTGATCGTGGCCGGCAACATGTTCGGTGACATCGTCTCCGATGCTTTCGCCGGCCTGGTCGGCGGCCTCGGCTTCGCATGTTCGGCCAACATCGGTGACGAGGTAGCCGTCTTCGAGCCGACGCACGGGTCCGCGCCCAAGTACGAGACGCTCGACCCACCGATCGTGAACCCCATCGCCATGATCCTCAGCGCCGCTATGATGCTCGATCACATCGGCGAGACCGACAAGGCGGGGGCGGTTCGCAGCGCCATCGCCGCGGTCGTGCAGGAGGGGAAGGTCCGAGCCTACGACATGGCGCGCATGCCCGGCGGCCCAGACGTCATCGCTATGGGAGCGGCCACCACGACCCAGCTGACCGACGCCATCATCGCGAACCTCGGCTGAGGAGGTACCAGATGTCCCGCACTGCTGGTAGCACGACGGCCGGCCGGGGCGAAGCGGGTCCGCAGGGCGACGACGTACGCTCCGATCTTCACGTCGCGGTCGAGTTGGCGTCGTCCGGTGGCCTGCAGCTGCAGATGGACTCGAAGGTCGGGTCGCTCTACGGCGAATCGATAGTACAGATCGCAGGGGCGGTGCTGGAGGCGCTCGGCGTCAAGCACGCCAGAGTCGAGATCGATGACAAAGGCGGCCTTCCCTTCACCGTCGCCGCCCGCGTCGAAGCCGCCGCACGGCGAGCCGGCGCATCGGGCAAGGGCGATCCCCGGCCCGAACCGATTGCGAGGCGCGTGGGGCCCACTCCCCGGGACCGTCTGCGCCGCTCGCGCCTATACCTTCCGGGAAATCAGCCCAAGCTGATGATCAACGCGGGCTTGCACCATCCCGACGGTGTGATCCTCGACCTGGAGGACTCCGTCCATCCCGACGAGAAGGACACCGCAAGGCTCGTGGTGAGGAACGCGCTCCGCAGCATCGACTTCCTCGGCGCCGAGCGGATGGTACGGATCAACCAGTTGCCGCTGGGCTTCGAGGACCTGAAAGCCATCGTTCCGGAAGGACCCGACCTGATCCTGATCCCCAAGGTCGAGGGCGCGGACCAGGTGAGAGAAGTGGACGAGCGCATCCGCGGCGTCCGCGCCAGGGACGGCGATGGGCACGCGATCTGGCTGATGCCGATTCTCGAGTCCGCGCTGGGCGTCGAGAACGCCTTCGACATCGCCGGTGCAGCCGAGACCGTCGTCGCGCTGACCATCGGCCTCGAGGACTACACGGCCGACCTCGGCGTCAGTAAGACTCAGGAAGGCGGCGAGTCGGCTTTCGCCCGGATGCGTCTGGTCAACGCAGCGCGCGCAGCCGGCCTGCAGGCCATCGACTCCGTCTACGGCGATGTCGGCAACGTGCAGGGTCTGAGAGAGTGGGCGCGCCGTTCGCGAGCGTTGGGTTTCGAAGGGATGGGATGCATCCATCCTCGCCAGATCGGACCGATTCACGAGGCCTTCGCTCCGTCACCGGACGAGATCGAGAAGGCCATGAAGATCGTCGCCGCGTTCGACGAGGCGCAGGCCAAGGGGCTCGGGGTCGTCAGGCTCGGAACCAAGATGATAGACCCGCCGGTGGTGGCGAGAGCTCAGCACCTTGTCGGCAACGCCCGGAAGATGGGGCTGATTCCAGAAGACGAGCCCTGAGATCGCGCCAGCATCTCGGATCGAGGAGATACAGAGGATGAGCGGAAGCACCGAACTGGTGGTCAATGCGGTCAGCCGGCGCGTGCCCACCGTGGTGAACGGCAGGGAGCAAGTCCCATTTCAGGGCGTCGGCGCCTACGAGCCGCAGGGCAGCAAGCGGGCCCCGCCGATTCGCTCTTGCCGAGACTACCCGGCGGATGGCGACAAGCGGGTATCGGACCTGAAGACCGCTCTGGAGATGTGCGGCCTGCGGGACGGGATGACGATCTCGACCCATCACCACCTGCGCAATGGCGATGAAGTGGCGCTGATGGCGCTGAACGCCGCCGCGGGTCTCGGGGCCAAGGACCTGATGTGGCTGCCCAGCGCGTCCTTTCCGTGCCACGCACCGGTGATCGACTTGATGGAACAAGGCGTCGTTCACCACATCGAGGGCAGCATGAACGGCCCGCTGGGAGATTACTGCTCGCGGGGTAAGATGCGCGGGATGGGTGTGCTGCGCTCGCACGGCGGCCGCTGGCAGGCGATCCAGGATGGCGAGGTGCCCATCGACATCGCCGTCATCGCCGGGCCGACCGCCGATCCGTTCGGCAACGCCGACGGCTCGCACGGGCCATCCGCCTGCGGTTCGCTCGGGTTCGCCCTGGCCGACTCGATCTACGCCGACCACGTCATCGTCGTCACCGACAACCTGGTTCCCTTCCCTTGCGTCCCCTGGCAGATCCAGGGCAACAACGTCGACTACGTGGTGGAGGTCGACTCCATCGGCGACCCGACGAAGATCGTTTCGGGGACTACGCAGATCACGAAAAGTCCCGACCGCCTGCTGATCGCCGAATACGTCGCTCGTTTCCTGAAGGACGCGGGGATAATGAAGGACGGCTTCTCGTTCCAAGCGGGTGCCGGCGGCATTGCGCTCGCCTTCGTGCAGTTCCTGAAGGACATGATGAAGGAGGAGGGTGTCAAATCGCGCTTCGTTCGCGGCGGCTCGACCCAGTACCTGGTAGAGCTACTGAACGAGGGGCTGACCGACTACATACTGGACGGCCAGACGTTCGACCTGGCGGCTGTCGAGTCGATCGGTTCGGACCCCCGGCACATCGCCACCTCGCCGTTCACGTCCTACAACTACCACGGCAAAGGCAACTTCGCTTCGATGGTCGACGCGGTGGTTCTCGGGGCAACCGAAGTGGACGTGAGCTTCAACGCCAACGTGAACACACACTCGGACGGCGTGCTGCTGCACGGGATCGGTGGCTGGCAGAACTGCCTCTTCGCGGGTTGTACGATTCTCGCCGTGCCCTCCTTCCGCGACCGCATACCGGTGCTCGTCGACGAGGTCATCACCGTGACCGGGCCCGGCGAACTGATCGACGTCATCGTGACCGAGCGCGGAATCGCCGTGAACCCGCGCCGGACAGACCTGCTCGACGCCGTGAAAGGCTCGAGCCTTCCCATCAGGCCGATCGAGGAGATCAGGGAAGAGATCGAGGAGATAGTGGGCGGACCACCGGCCGAGGCCCAACTTAGCGATCGACCCGTCGCCGTGATCAAGTGGGTCGACGGCACGGTGCTGGATACCGTTTGGCAAGTCGCGGCGGCATCCTTCTAGCCGCCGGGCCGGGCATGGACTTCGATAGGATAAGGGCCATCGTCGAGGGCGCCCGTGCTGACGGGCGCGATGTGCTGCTCGAGAACGAAGGGCTGGAGCTTCTCGCTGGGGCCGGGATCGCCACGCCGCTTTACGCGGCGATCGCCGGCGCCGAAGCTCTCCCCTCCCTAAACCTCGCCGCCTTTCCCGGCGATCGGGTCGTAGTAAAGGTGCTCTCCCCCAACATCTTGCACAAAAGCGAGGTAGGCGGCGTCCTGGCCGTGCCCCGCGACCAGGAATCGATAGGCGCGGCCATCCGCGAGATGGACGAACGGCTTCGCCGGAACGACGTCCGCGGCTTCCTTATTATAGAGCGCGTCGCCCACGACCCGTCGCTCGGCGGCGAGCTGCTGCTGGGGATCCGCTGGACCGACGACTTCGGGCCGGTGCTGATGTGCGGGCCCGGCGGGATGCACGCCGAGTTCCTGGCGGAAGCCATGGGGCCGGGACGGGGGGTCGCGATCGCCTCCGCCGTCGATCTCGATGCGGATTCCGCCACCGAGGTGCTTCAGCAAGCGGCGGCCACACGGCTGGCGACGGGCGCGCTGCGCGGTCGGGCGCCGCGGCTCGAACTGGGCCATCTGGCGGACCTGTTCGTGCGGTTCGCCCGCCTGGCCGCAGAAGCGATGCCCGAGCACGTGAGCGAGCTCGAGGTCAACCCGTTCGCCGTCGCCGGAGGCCAGCTGCTGCCGCTCGACGTTCTGGTGAAGTGCGAACCGGTCAACGTGGGGCGCCCTGCCCCGCGCCCGCTCCACAAGATCAAGAACCTGCTCGAGCCTCGCTCGCTGGCGATCGTCGGCGTCTCGGAGCGGATGAACCCCGGCCGCCTGATCCTCAACAATCTCCTCCGCGCAGGGTTCGACCGAGAGCGCATCTATCTGGTGAAGTCGGGATCGGAGACCATAGAAGGCTGCCGGTGTTATCCCGATCTCGAGTCGCTGCCGGGCCCCGTCGACCTGCTCATCTTGGCGGTAGCCGCGGCACAGTACCCGGAGCTTCTGGAAGCCATCGTCGAGGGCCAGGCGGCGGAGAGCATCATTCTCGTACCCGGCGGATTAGAAGAAAAAGAGGGCAGCGAGGATATCGTCGCGCGCGCGCGGTCGGTCTTGCAGCGCGCCCGGACCAGCGATTGGGGCGGACCCGTGATCAACGGCGGCAACTCGATGGGGATCCGCTCGCGACCGGGCGGCTACGACACGACGTTCATACCCGACTACAAGCTGCGCGGCCCGACCACCAGAGCACATCCCGTCGCGTTCATCTCGGGGAGCGGCGCGTTCTACGTCGCCAAGGCCGGCAAGCTGGCGCTCGACCCCAAGTACGCCATCTCGATCGGGAACCAGACGGACCTGACCATCGGCGACTACCTCACGTATCTGAAAGACGACGACGAGCTGGCGGTCTTCGCCGTCTACACCGAAGGCTTCCGGCAGCTGGACGGGCTCAGGTTCTTGGAAGCCTCCCGCGAGATCACCGCGAAGGGCGGCGCGGTCATCCTCTATCGCGCGGGCCGCACGGCGGCGGGCACGGCCGCATCCGCCAGTCACACGGCGGCCATCGCCGGTGACTATCTGGTCAGCCGCGAGCTGGCCAGGCACGCCGGCGTGATCGTCTGCGAGACGACGGCCGATTTCGAGGACATGGTCAGACTGTTCGCGCTGCTGGGCGACAGGAGGGTCGCGGGCAGGCGCTTGGGCGCGATCTCCAACGCGGGCTTCGAATGTGTTTCGATGGCCGACCATCTGGGCGGTCTCGAACTGGCCAGCCTGACAGAGCGAACCCGGGCCGGCCTGCTTTCGATCTTGAAAGAACACAGGCTCGACGGAGTCGTCGACGTCCGTAACCCCGTGGACATCACCCCGATCGTGCCCGACGCTCCCTTCGTGGAAGCCTGCCGCCTGGTCATTCAGGACGAGAACGTGGACGCGGCGATAGTGGGGTGTGTCCCTCTCACCTCGGCCCTGAACACGCTGGCGCCGGCTGATGGCCACACGGAGAACGTCTTTCGAGATGACTCCGTCGCCATGCGGCTCGTCAGGCTCAATCAGGAAGTCGACAAGCCCTGGGTCGCGGCCGTGGACGGCGGCCCGCTATTCGATCCCATGGCCCGGCTGCTCGAAGAGAACGGCATCCCGACGTTCAGATCCGCAGATCGCGCGCTGCATTTGTTTGGCAGGTTTTGTGGTGCTAAACTACGTGTGTAGCCAGCCCCAAACCTGCACGAGACGGCCACCAGCCGGCCGGAATTCATTGAGGAGTCACCCGTGAGAAAAGCACGCCAGATGCTCCCCGACGCCAGGATCCCTTACGGAACCTGGGGAAGCAGCTATTTCCCCGCCTGGCAGACGTCCGCGCTCGCCGAGGTGAACATCGGTCAGTTCGCCGGCGAGTCGATGAACAGAATCCTGGGGCTGCGAAAAGTGCCCAAGAGCGAGCTGGATTACCTGGTAATCGGCTCGACGATCCCCTGGCACTGGAAGTTCTGGAACGCGCCGCTGGTGGCCAGCTGCATGGGGCATCGCATACCGGGCTACCACGTCGAACAGGCTTGTGCCACCGGCCTGCAGGCGGCCTTGCTGGCCGGAGCCGAGGTCCAGTCCGGCGCGTTCGACACCGTCGGCGTCCTCACGTTCGACCGAACCAGCGATTCGCCGGTGGGCGTCTTCCCAGAGCGCCGCGCCCACGAGCGCACTCAGGCCATCGCCGATGTGTGGGACAACTTCGGCTTCGACCCGGCCACAGGGAACGCCATGATTGCCGCCGCCGGCATCACCGCGCGCAAGTACAAGTGCGATCGAGCGGAGACCGACGATGTGGCCTTCCTTCGCTACGAGCAGTACTTCGATGCCAAGGACTCCGGGTTCCTGGATCGGGTCCTCGTCCCCCTCGATGTGCTGAACGTCCAGGGGCGCCCGCTGGGGCGCATCGATGACGACCTGGGAGTGCGCAGGCTTACGCGCGCCGGACTGCACGCCATGCGCGAGCTTGACACCTGTGTCACCGGCGGCGGCCAGACTCACGCTTCCGACGGCATGTCGACGCTGCTCGTGACCAGTAAGGACAAAGCCAAGGAGCTCAGCCCACGCCCGGAGATCGACATCCAGTTCGTCGCGAAGACCGAGACCAGGACGCATCCCAGCCTGATGCCCGAGGCCCCCGCGTTCGCCGTCCAGAAGCTGTTGGAGGTGACGGGAGCGAAGATGGCCGACATGGCGGTGGTCAAGAACCACAATCCATTCGCGGTGAACGACGTCGTCTTCTCGAAACTGCTGGACTATGACTGGAGCAAGATGAACAACACCGGGTGCCCGCTGGTCTGGGGACATCCGCAGGGACCGACGCTGACCAGGGTCCTCATAGAAGCACTGGAGGAAGCGGTGGACTTGGGTGGCGGCCACGTTCTGGTATTCGGTTGCGCCGCCGGCGACGTCGGTATCGCGGCTCTCTTCAAGGTCGCGTAAGGAGATAAGACAATGTCCAAAGCAATGAGAGAACCGACACTGCGGACGCTCGGTCTTGGCAGCGTCATCGACATCTTTCGAAACGGACGGCTCCCCGCCGAGACCGGCGACCTGGTCGACCAGGTGTTCGGCAACTCGGGCGCGCGGGGCTCGATGGTCATCTCGGGGGCCAATGGGATCGTTGGGGCAGGAAAGGCGATGCAGCTAGGATCCAGGCTCGAGCCGTTCGGCGTACGAGTCGTGGGTCTCGATTTCCCCGGTGCGCCCGACGGCATCGGCAAGCAGTACCCCGGGCTGGTGCAGGCCTTCGGCCAAGACGCTGCCGCCAAGATCATGTCGAACATCACCCGGCTGAGCTACGACGGCACGAGCCTGCCGGATGAACTGAAGATCCTCCAACCGCGCTTCCTGTTGGAGGCGATTCCCGAGATCCTCGAGATCAAGCGAGCCCACTACAAGCTGTTCAGGGAGACCTTCCCGGGGATAGAGATCCGCTCGGTCACCTCGGGGTTCCCGGCCTCCGAGCTGGGAGTGGGCATCGCTCACCCCGCTTTCCCCCACGAGATCAACAAGATCTGGGAGACAGTCGAGCCCGAGCCTTCCGCCGTCACCCAATTGTTCTGGGCGATGGGCCTGATCCCGCTTCC
>JBDHHL010000121.1:0-10593 GCA_039589375.1 Gemmatimonadota bacterium
TGGCCGCCTCTTAGCTGCAGGGGCGCGCTACGGTACGGCGACGCCGCGAATCAGGATTAATACTAGGACAGGGCGTACTGCTACTGCCACGGCTGAGTCCCCCGGCTCGGACGGCACGTACAACCCCAGGGTTCAGCCACCTCCCGACAACTTCCATAATGCGGCCTGACGCACCTGGTGGCAACGGGTTGACTAGTCTCCCACCGTGCCCGAGTATCCTTCTTTCGACCCGTTGCGCCCCAACTCCGTCAAGGGCAAGAACCACCGGGAGGCCACACGATGAGGAAGATCAGGACGGCGCTACTGATAGCTGTACTCGGGACGGCCCTGACGACTCCGGCGCTGGCACAGCTCCGCGGCGGCCTGATCGCGGGGGCCACCTACTCGAAGATGAGCGGCGACTTCATAACGTCCTCCGAGCTCAAGTGGAACTGGTTCGCCGGGGCCTACGTGGAGTTGCAGTACCGAGAGAATGTGTCTCTCGAGGTCGAGCTCAACTATGTGAACAAGGGCGGGAAAGGCGTCACAGAGAACAGCCAGAACATCGACCTGAACGTCGGCTACGTCGAGGTTCCGATCCTCGCGAACTACCTCATTCCACTGGGTGACAAATGGCGTCTCGGGCTCTACGGCGGCGGCGCCGTAGGCGTGCCGGTCACGTGCGATGTTACCATAGAGGGCTCCGATGTGAGCTGCGTCAGTTCTCTCAGCAGCGCGAAGACGGAGTGGCTGATACCACTCGGTGCCCGTCTGGGCTATGAACTCTCGGGCGGGTCGAGGCTAGACCTGGACGTTCGCTACTCCATTCCGCTGTCGGAGGCGCTCGAGGTCCAGAACTTCAGGATCCTCACCTGGCAGTTCCTAGCTCGCTGGTCAACCACGCTGTGAGAACTGGACCTAAGCCCTAGATCAGGGTTGCTGCCACCGGGCATCTTCCGAACGTGACAGCCGGCCCGCCTAGGGCTATCTTTGTACCATCCAATATCGCCGTCGTAGATACTCGCAGCCGAGCGGTTCTCGCCCGGCTCTATCTGCACCTTCTTGGCGAGTACAGGACAGCGGATACCATGATCAATCTTCTTACGTTAGGCCGCGTCTCCATCAGCCGTGATGGGCAGGATCTCACGTACCTGGCAGCCCACAAGCAGAAGATCGGGCTGCTCGCGTATCTGGCTGTCGAAGAGTCGGTTTCTAGGGATCGATTGCTGGGCGTCTTCTGGCCGGAGCGCGATGAAGAGAGAGCCCGCCATTCTCGCTCGCAGGCGCTGTACGCGCTCAAGAGGGAGCTGGGAAGCGAGTTCTGCAATGTCTCGGGTGATAGGGTAGAGCTGGTTCCCGGTACCGTCACCGTCGATGTGAAGGAGCTCGAGGAAGCCGCAAACGGCGAGCGGTGGGAGACGGTGACCGACCTCTATCAAGGCCCATTCCTGGAAGGGGTCTATGTCCCCGAAGCGCCCGCCTTCGACCAGTGGCTGACACAGACCCGGGCGTGGGTGGATCGGCTGGCTCGGCGAGGATTCATCGAGCACATACGGGCGCATTGCGGCCGGGGCGACGAGGCAGGCGCCCTCGCCCTCGCCTCGCGCTGGGCGGCGCTCGAGCCGTTCTTCTTGGAGGACGAGGCACAGCATGCGTTGATGACGCTGCTGGCGAAGTCGGGCGATCGCACTGCCGCGCTCGGTCACTACGAGACGTTCCGCGAGCGACTGGCCCAGGTGGAACTGGAGCCCCTCGAAGCCACGCGCGAGCTGGTCAGACAGATCCGGGCGGGAGAGACGCCGAAGCCAGTCCTCATCAGCGACGCGGAGGAAGAGGACGAGCCCACGACGGAGCCTATCGAGCCGGCCAAGGTAGCGCCTGTCGAGCGGGAGGAACCCCCGGCAGACAGCGACTCTGGCGACATAGAGACCCTGCTGCAACAAGAACTGGGCCCGGGGTTCGTGTTGGAGGAGAAGCTCGGGGAGAGTTCGACATCGGGCGTATACCTCGCTCGGGAGCCGGCCCTCAAACGAAATCTTGCCGTCAAGGTTTTCTCACCGGCACTCGCAGATAACCCCCGCGCTCGCATGCGGTTCGAGCGTGAGGTTCAGGCGGTCGCCTCGCTCTCTCATCCAAACATCGTAGCGTTGCATTGGGCCGGAACGCTCCCCAACAATTTGCCTTACTTCGTCATGGAGTACGTCAAGGGCCGGACGGTGGCCGACAAGCTGCACGCGGATGAGTTCTTGAGCGTGGAAGAGGCACGACGAGTGATGCGCGAGGTGGCGTCGGCGCTGGCGCTGGCGCATCGCCGGGGCGTCGTCCACCGAGATGTCCAGCCGTCCAACATCCTGCTCGACGAAGAGGCGGGCCGTTCGCTGCTCGCTGACTTCGGGATTGCACGCATTCTCGCCACGGCGGATACGCAGCTTGCACGTTTCATCACTAAGACGGGTGAGCTACTGGGGGACCCGACGTACGCGAGCCCCGAGCAGCTCCAGGGTATGCGGGTAACGGACCGTTGCGACGTCTACAGCCTTGGCCTTCTGGCGTTCGAGATGCTCACTGGGCGAGGCCCGTTTGATGCTGAATCAAAGCGGGACATCTTCACGGCGCACATCCAAGCCTCCCCAAGGCGGGTCTCGGACTTCCGAAGCGATGTGGACGGAGATCTGGTGAGACTGATCGGGCATTGCCTTGCCAAGGAACCGGAGCACCGGCCGAGCGCTGCGGACGTCGTCCACCGCCTCGATACGGGCCGGCCGCTGGTACCCACGCCGGGTCCGGAAGACGACTCGGAAAAGAGTTTTCTGACGAAGTTGGTGGACAGACGCGTGCCCCACGTGCTCGCCGTCTTTGCGCCAGCGGGCTTCCTGATTGTGGAGTTGGTCGCCCAACTGGAGAACATCGATCTCGTTCCGCCGGCCGTACATCGCCTCACGCTTGTCACGTATCTCGTCGGTCTGCCAGGCGCGGCCATCGCCGCCTGGTATCACGGTGAAGTGGGACCTCAGAGGAGTCGCCGCATCGAATGGTGTCTGTACGGGATTCTTGCCGCGGTCTGGCTTGTAGCCTGCGGACTGGTCCTGTTCTAGGTGCTAGACAACAGAGGGCGTAGTCAAGATACTGGGCCGAAACGCGCAGCGCGTTCTCGAAGCGGGATGGAGATAACCCGGTCTCAGGCGTCCTCCAGCTCCTCGAGCGTCTTGGGCCAGTCTTGGCCGAGGATGCGGGAAAGCGCCCGATCCCTCAACAGTTTCCCACCTGTCTGGCATTCGGAGCAGTAGTTCGTCTCGTTGGCGGCGTAGACGATCCGTTGGATCGGTGAGCCGCACTGCGGGCACGGCTCGCCGTACTTGCCGTGCACGTTCATCGCGGGATGGAAGGCGGTTACCTTATCCGGGAACCCCGCTCCGGCCTCGGACCGCAGCCGCTCTATCCATTCCGACAGCGACCGCCGTGTCGCGTCGAACAGTCGGTAGACCTCCCCGTCGTCGAGGCGATGCGTTCGCTTCACCGGCGACAACCTGGCGTCCAGCAAGATCTCGTCGGAGTGGGCGTTTCCGATCCCGCTGAAGATCCGTGGGTCCGTCAGCGCTCGCTTCAGCGTCCTGTTCTCACGCGCCAGGGCGGCGCGGAACTCCTCGAGCGTCGACTCCAGAGGCTCGATCCCGCCGCGCCGGAACTGGTCCAGCGCCGCTTCGCCCCGCACCACGTGCAGCGAGGCTCGTTTCTGCGTGCTGGCTTCCGTGAGCAGCAGCGTGCCGGCAGGGAAGTCGAAGGCCGCGTGGCCCAGCTTCTTGGGAACCGCCGCTCCCCGGTCCTTCCAGCGGAACCGGCCCGTGATCATGAGGTGAAAGACGAGAAAGAGGTCACCGTCCAGCTCCCAGATGATTCGCTTGCCGATCCGGCGCAGAGCACGCACGCGCGCGCCCGTGGCAACGCTGAGCGGCGGATCGTAGGTCTTGAGAAACGACGGAGAGCGATAGCGGATCCCCTCCAGCGGCTCGCCGCGGATCCGGCGCTCCAGCGCCTCGATGTAGACGGTGACTTCGGGTAGCTCCGGCAAGGTGTCTCGCTCAGCTCGTGCTCGCGTCGAAGGAAGCCGTCATCTCCAGGATCTTCTGAACGGCGTCGTCGATAGCGACGATCCGTTTTTCGTCTTCCTCGCGCCGCTAAGGTGCCCGCCTCGCGGCAGCGGTCGCAAGCCCCTTTCCCGCCGGCCTCGGCGGGCGACCACTGGTCAGGTTGAGATCGGCTTCTAGGTTAGCTAGACTGGGACCCGTTTCCGAGCAAGGAGAGACTTCCGCGCGTCTCGAATCGAGCCCTGGCTGCCACCGTGCCCGGTTTGTCTGCCGACTGGCTCGGAAGTCTGCAGGCGCCGGCCGCTAACGGAGGTTGGGATGACCGACCAGAAGGACTTGGATCTTCTCAGCATCAACACCATCCGGACTCTGTCCATGGACGCCGTTCAGGCGGCGAACTCCGGCCACCCCGGCGCACCCATGGGGCTCGCACCGGTCGCCTATTGCTTGTGGCAACGCTTTCTGCGCTACGATCCCGAGGACCCCATATGGCCTAACCGCGATCGCTTCGTCCTCTCCGCCGGCCACGCGTCGATGCTTCTCTACTCGCTGCTGCACTTGGCGGGCGTGCGGTCCGTGGACGCCGACTACAAGGTCGAAGGCCAGCTTTCGGTCCCGCTGGAGGAGATCAAGCGATTCCGGCAGCTCGACAGTAAGACGCCGGGTCACCCCGAGTATCGACTGACTTCGGGCGTCGAGACCACCACCGGTCCCTTGGGGCAGGGGGCCGGCGTCAGTGTGGGCATGGCGATCGCCGGGCGCTGGATGGGCGAGCACTTCAACCGGCCCGAGTTCGACATCTTCGACTTCGATGTTTATGCGGTAGCCGGCGACGGCTGCATGATGGAGGGGATCTCGAGCGAGGCGGCCTCTCTGGCGGGTCACCTCAGGCTGTCGAACCTCTGCTGGATCTACGACAACAATAGGATCAGCATCGATGGCCCGACGAAGCTCGCGTTCACCGAGGACGTCGGGTCGCGGTTCCGGGCTTACGGCTGGAACGTGGCTCACGTGGCCGATGCCAACGATCTCGAGGCTCTCCAGGCCGGTTTCAGGGCCTTCAAGGCGACCGACGATCGCCCGACCCTGATCGTGGTCGATAGTCACATCGCGTACGGCGCGCCGAACAAGCAGGACAGTGCGGACGCGCACGGGTCACCGCTCGGTGAAGACGAAGTCCGCGGAGCGAAACAGAACTATGGTTGGCCCGAGGACGCCCACTTTCAGGTGCCCGACGGCGTTCGTGAACACTTCGCCGCCGGCATCGGCGCTCGCGGCCGCGTGCTGCGCGACAAGTGGATGGAGCGGTTCTCGGACTACAAGGACAGATATCCCGAGCTGGCCGGGCAGGTCGAGTTGATGCAGCGTCGGCAGCTGCCGGACGGGTGGGACGCGGACATCCCCAGCTTTCCGGCGGATCCCAAGGGACTGGCGACCCGTGCATCATCCGGCAAGGTTCTGAACGCGATCGGCAAGAACGTCCCCTGGCTCGTTGGCGGCTCGGCCGACCTCACCCCGTCAACGAAGACGCTGCTCACCTTCGAGGAAGCGGCAGGCGACTTCCAGGCGGGGGACTACTCGCCGCGCAACCTGCGCTTCGGCGTGCGGGAGCATGCCATGGGCGCGATTGTGAACGGCCTCTCCCACTGCAAGTTGCGGCCGTACGGCGCGACCTTTTTGGTCTTCGCCGACTATATGCGAGCTCCGATCCGCCTTGCAGCGCTTATGGAGCTTCCGGTCATCTACGTGTTCACGCACGATTCCATCGGGGTCGGCGAGGATGGGCCGACCCACCAGCCGGTGGAGCATTTGGCTTCGCTGCGGGCCATACCTGGGCTGGTCGTCATCCGGCCCGGCGATGCCAACGAAGTGGCCGAGGCCTGGCGCACGATCATGGAATTCCGCCAGCAGCCCGTGGCCTTGGCACTCAGCCGCCAAAGCTTGCCGACGCTAGACCGCACGAAGTACGGCTCGGCAGAGGGCCTGCGCCGCGGGGCCTACGTGCTCGCCGACGCGGATGCGGCCGATCCGGATCTCCTGCTGATCGCTAGCGGCAGCGAGGTGGCGCTCTGTCTCGAGGCCTACGAGGTACTCTCGGCGCAGGGCATCCGCACCCGCGTGGTCAGCATGCCGTCGTGCGAGTTGTTCGACCGACAAATTCGGACGTATCGCGAGAGCGTGCTGCCGCCCTCTGCCAGGGCCCGTGTAGCGGTGGAGCAGGCGGTGACGTTCGGTTGGGATCGCTACGTCGGATCGAGCGGAGCCGTCATCGGAATGGAAACCTTTGGCGCCTCTGCGCCGATTAAGGATGTACAGAAGCGTTTCGGCTTCACGCTGGAGAACGTCGTCGCGACGGCAAAAGAGCAGCTAGCGGCCGCTAGCTAGCAGGGAGGCGAGTAATGGAGCCGCGCAAGGAAGGCGAGACGGTATTGGGACGAATGAGCCTGGCGCTGCCGGAGGAGTATGCCTCCGAGGTCGAGGCGACGCTGGATGAGTGGCAGCAGGGCGACAAGATACGCCGCCTCTGGGCCCGCGATGCATCGCTGTGGACGGGGAGCGACGAGGCCGACTGGCTCGGCTGGCTCTGGATAACCGAAGTCCAGCTCGGCACGCACCTGGGGCGCCTACAGCGCTTCGCCGAAGAGGTGAGGGCGGAGCGGTACTCCGATATCCTGCTGCTGGGGATGGGTGGGTCGAGCCTGTGTCCAGAGGTCCTGAAGATGACTTTCGGAAAGACCGTAGGGTTCCCGGAGTTGCATGTTCTCGACTCCACCGATCCTGCTCAAGTGAAGACGTTCGAGGACAGGGTCGATCTGGAAAGAACGCTGTTCATCGTCGCCAGCAAGTCGGGAACGACGCTGGAGCCCAACATCTTCATGCGGTACTTCTTCGAGCGGGTTAGACAGCGATTGGGTGTGGAGCAGGCTGGACTTCGCTTCGTGGCGATCACCGATCCCGACTCGAAGCTGGAGCAGATCGCTGGGCGCTCTGGTTTCAGCCACGTGTTCCACGGGATGCCCAGCATCGGGGGTCGGTACTCGGCCCTCTCTAACTTTGGCCTGGTCCCGGCGGCGGCGATGGGCCTGGATCTGAAGCGCCTGCTCGAGCGTGCGGCCGGGATGGTGCGGGCTTGCTCGAGCGAGACTCCCGTGAACGAGAACCCCGGCGCGATCCTTGGAACGACGCTCGGCCTGTTGGCAAAGAACGGTCGCGACAAGGTCACGCTTGTCACATCGCCGGGCATCTGGGACCTGGGCGCCTGGCTCGAGCAGCTGGTCGCCGAATCGACGGGCAAAGAGGGAGTCGCTCTGATACCGGTTGACGGCGAGCGTTTGACCGAACCGGACTTCTATGGTGATGATCGCGTCTTTGTGTACTTGCGCTTGGAGTCGAAGCCCGATGGCGATCAGGATTCGGCGGTCCGCCGACTGGAGGAAGCCGGTCAGCCCGTGGTGCGTATAGATCTCTCCGATACGTACGACATCGGTCAGGAGTTCTTCCGCTGGGAGTTCGCGACGGCGGTGGCTGGTGCGATCCTCGGCATCAATCCCTTCAATCAGCCGGATGTGGAGGCCAGCAAGGTCGCTACCCGCGCTCTGACCTCCCGCTACGAGGAGACGGGTTCGTTCCCGGAAGAATCACCGATTGCGGAAGCGGATGGGCTGAAGCTGTTTGCCGACGAACGGAACGCTGCGGAGCTGCGCGAGGCGGCGGGGGACGCGTCTTTGGCGGCCATCCTGGGTGCTCACATCGGTCGCATCAGTTCCCGGGACTACGTGGCGCTGCTCGCGTACGTCGAGATGAACGAGCCGCACGTCGAGCAACTGCAGGCCATCCGTCACCAGGTTAGGGATTCCCGGCGCGTTGCGACCTGCCTCGGCTTCGGCCCGCGCTTTCTCCACTCGACAGGACAAGCCTACAAGGGCGGTCCTGATACTGGAGTATTCCTCCAGATCACCTGCGATGATGCTGCCGACCTGCCGGTGCCCGGACGGAAGTACAGCTTCGGCGTGGTGAAGGCGGCTCAGGCGGGCGGCGACTTCGAGGTTCTGGCCGAGCGGGGCCGGCGAGCGCTGCGCGTGCATTTGGGCGTTGATGTGCTGGCAGGACTGAAGAAGCTGAGAGAGCTGGTCGCTAGCGCCCTGGCTTAGCAGGGTCGCATGGGGAGAACGCATATGCAGATTGGAATGGTCGGACTGGGCAGAATGGGCGCCAACATGGTGCGGCGCCTAATTCAGGACGGGCACGATTGCGTTGTGTTCGACCTGAGCGCGGACGCCGTGCGGCAAATGGAGGACGAGGGCGCGACGGGCGCGGCCTCGATGGACGAGTTCGCGGAGAAGCTGACCGCTCCCAGAGCCGCTTGGGTGATGGTTCCGGCCGGAAACCCGACCGACCAGACGGTCACGGCGCTGGCCGAGCGCTTCGAAGCCGGCGACGTCATCGTCGACGGCGGCAATTCCTATTTCAAGGACGACCTGCGCAGAGCCGAGGCGCTGGGGGAGATTGGGATCGACTACGTCGATGTCGGTACCAGCGGCGGAGTCTGGGGGCTCGAGCGCGGCTACTGTCTGATGATTGGCGGTCCGAAAGAAGCGGTCCTGCGTCTCGACCCAATTTTCAGGACGCTCGCCCCGGGAGTCGGCGAGATCGAGCGAACGGCTGGGCGCGAAGGCGAGCCGGCTCGCGTCGAGCACGGCTATCTTCACTGCGGACCCGCCGGTGCCGGCCATTTCGTCAAAATGGTCCACAACGGCATCGAGTACGGGATGATGCAGGCTTACGCGGAGGGCTTCGATCTGCTCCGCAGCGTGGAGCGCTACGACCTCGAAGTCGGCGATATCGCTGAGGTCTGGCGCCGTGGGAGCGTTGTCACGTCCTGGCTGCTCGACCTGACGGCTGCGGCCTTGTTGAAGGATCCCGATCTCGCCGCTTTCAGTGGCTACGTTCAGGATTCCGGAGAGGGGCGCTGGACGATTCTCACGGCCGTAGAGGAGGGAGTTCCGGCGGACGTGCTGTCGGCCTCGCTCTATGCGCGCTTCCGTTCACGGCAAGAGCACACGTTCGCGGAGAAGGTGCTGTCTGCCATGCGACATGGCTTCGGCGGTCACGCCGAACCGCCCAAGACGAAGTAGGCGGTGAGGCGATCCATGAACGATACGCCCGATACGTCTGTCCAGCCTGCCGGCCCATGCGCCATGGTGATCTTCGGCGCTGCCGGCGACTTAACCCGGCGCAAGCTGATACCGGCGCTGTACAACCTTGCCGCCGACGGCCTGCTCTCCGACAACTTCGTTGTGGTCGGTTTCGCTCGCCGTGCCGACGACGACGAGTTCCGCGAACAACTGAAGCGCGAAGCCCGAGAACATCTCACAGGAGAGTTCCGCGAGGACATCTGGGACTGGCTCGAGCGGCGGGCCCATCTCGTGCCGGGCAATTTCGACGATCCCGAGGCGTACAAGCGCCTGGCGGGCCTTCTCGTCCAGCTGGACAAGGAGCATGGCACCGGCGGCAATTACCTCTTCTATCTGTCTACGCCGCCGAGCTTCTTTACGGAAATCCCGCGCCAGCTGAGCGACGTCGGGCTGGTTCGTGAGGTGGACGATCGCTGGCGCAGGGTAATAGTCGAGAAGCCGTTCGGCAGCAATCTCGAGTCGGCCCGGCGCTTGAACCGTGAGCTGCTGGAGGTGCTGGACGAGTCGCAGATCTATCGCATCGACCACTACCTCGGCAAAGAGACCGTCCAGAACATCCTGGTCGTCCGTTTTGCCAACGCTATCTTCGAGCCGATCTGGAACCGCCGCTACGTCGATCACGTTCAGATCACCGTATCCGAGCAGGTCGGCGTCGGCACGCGAGGTGGTTACTACGAGGAGGCGGGCGCCCTGCGGGACATGGTGCCGAATCACCTGTTCCAGCTTCTGGCCCTCATCGCCATGGAGCCGCCGATCTCGTTCGACGCCGAAGCCGTACGCAACGAAAAGGCCAAGATCTTCCGCGCCATCAAGCCGATTGCACCGGATGACGTGCTGAATGTCGGTGTGCGCGGCCAGTACGGCGAAGGTCAGATGCCGAGCGGCGAGCAAGCGCCGGGCTATCGCATGGAACCGAAGGTGCCGGCGGATGCCACGACCGAGACCTACGTGGCGCTCAAGCTGATGGTCGATAATTGGCGTTGGGCGGACGTGCCCTTTTACCTGCGCACCGGCAAACGGTTGCCGGCGCGCTACACCGAGATCGCCATCCGATTCAAGCGGGCGCCCTTCAGCATGTTCCGCAAGACTCCGGTCGAACATCTGGAGCGGAACCAGCTCGTGTTGCGCATTCAGCCGAACGAAGGGATCGCGCTCTCGTTCGGGGCCAAGATACCGGGCCCATTTCTGCAAATTGGCAACGTCGACATGGATTTCTGCAACGTCGATTATTTCGATGCCCTCCCGACCACCGGCTACGAGACGCTGCTCTTCGACTGCATGAACGGCGATGCGGGACTGTTCCAACGCGGCGACAACGCGGAGGCCGCGTGGAG
>JBDHHL010000122.1:0-10590 GCA_039589375.1 Gemmatimonadota bacterium
CCGCTCTACCGAGAACGCGCCACCGCCCGAAGCCATTATTCTGATGCGAGAGGCACCGCTCTCGCTTCCCAGCGTGTCGAGATACCGCTGTACTAGGGGCGCCACATACGCATTGACCAACGCCGTCGAGAAACGTTCGTACTCGCGATACTCCGGGAGCAGGCGGCCCGACCGCGTGATAGGCACTCCAAGCTCTGCCAGCGATTCGGCCACCGCATCTTCGTGTGCCGTATTCGCGTAGCTGTGTAGTAGGCCTATGGCAACCGATTCCACGCCTCGGACCTTATCTGCCAGAGCGCGCAGCTCGTCGCGGTCCAGGGATCGCTCCTCGCTACCGTCTTTCAGGATGCGGCCGCCGATACCGATCCGGCGTTCGGCGGAGACGAGCGGCGCTGGCCGGTGGCTTACCAGGGCGTAGAGCTGCGGCCGTGCCTGGCGCCCAATCTCGATCAGGTCTTCGAAACCGAGATTGGTGATCCATGCCGTGCACGCGCCACGCCGCTCCAACAGCGCGTTGGTGGCGACGGTGGAGCCGTGGGCCAAAACGAAAGCCTCGCCGGGTTCCAACAGTTCCGTCAGCCCTTCGAGGACCGCTTGCGCAGGGTTGGCAGGCGTCGATGCACGCTTGTGCACGATCGTCGAGCCGTTCCTCAGAACGACGAAATCGGTGAACGTCCCGCCCGTGTCGACGGCGACGATGGTGAGGTCTCCTGTAGCCATTGGCTGCACAAGCTACCCGTACATGGTAGGCATGGAAAGCGGGGAAGCCTCGACGTGCTTTACTCGCGGACGTGGAAGTCTTAGGCTACCCGCCATGTCCAGGCAACACGAGCAGAGCCAAGGCCCGATTCCCGAACGGTCGGTATTCCGCGAGCTGGCGAAGGAGGCGGATCTCGTACCGGTGTATCGCGAGATCCCGTTCGACGTAGAAACCGCGGTTACGGCATATACCAAGCTTGCGCGCCCGCCGTTCGGTTTCTTGCTGGAGTCGGTGGTCGGCGGCGAAAGGTGGGCTCGCTACTCATTTCTGGGGACGGGCGCCCTGGGGGCTTGGCGCCTGCGTGACGGTTTGCAAGAAGTGTGGTGCCCTGAGAGCGGCTGGACCTCGGCAGGGGCAATCGATGATCCGCTGGCGGCGATGCAGGCGGCGATGCCCGGCCAGCGTGTCGCGACGGTACGGGGGCTTCCGAGATTCTGGGGCGGTGCCGTGGGGTTCTTCGGATATGACACGGTTCGCTTCTTCGAACGCCTGCCCGAAGCCCCCCCGCGAACGATCGACGTTCCAGACGCGGTCGTGCTGTTCACGGACGTCGTGGTAGTCGTGGACAAACTCTTCGACCGGGCGCTGGTCATCGCCGTCGCGAGGCCGGGAATATCCTCACCCGATGAGGCCTACGACGATGCCCTGGCAAGGGTCGACGCGACGATAGCTCGGCTGCGCACACAGATCAGTCCAGGCCCCCTCACCCTAGACGTGAGTTCGCATACGGCGCCGTGGATATCGACATACGAGCGGGCCGAGTTCGAAAGTCACGTCGAGTGCATCAGGGACTACATCCGTGCTGGCGACGCCTTCCAAGTCGTCCTCTCACAACGGCTGACGACTGAACTGTCGACCAACCCGTTTGCCGTCTACCGGGCGCTCCGCATGCTCAACCCCTCGCCTTATCTGTTCTTTCTCGATCTTGACGGGCTGCAGCTCATCGGCTCGTCGCCGGAGGTGATGGTTCGTGTCGAGAACGAGCGTGTAACGCTACGGCCCATCGCGGGCACGCGCCCACGCGGCCGCAGCGAGGACGAAGACCGCTTGCTCGAGGAAGAGCTGAGGCGCGACGAGAAGGAACGGGCCGAGCATCTAATGCTGGTTGACCTGGGACGCAATGATGTTGGGCGAGTGGCGCGCTACGGCTCTGTGGTTGTCCCAGAGTTCATGGTCGTGGAACGCTACAGCCACGTGATGCACCTGGTCAGCCAGGTCGTGGGTGACCTGCAGGGGAACCTCACACCATTGGACGCGTTCAAAGCCGCGTTTCCGGCGGGCACGGTGAGCGGCGCGCCCAAGATCCGGGCGATGGAGATCATCGATGAATTGGAGCCTGTCCGCCGGGGGCCTTATGCCGGCGCCGTGGGCTATCTGTCATACGACCGTCAGAACCTCGATACGGCCATCGCTATCCGCACGATTCTGGTCGAATCCGGAATGGCTCACGTTCAGGCTGGCGCGGGCATCGTGGCCGATTCCGACCCTGCGCGCGAGTACGAGGAAACGCTGGGGAAGGCCCAGGCCCTGTTGCGAGCTCTGGCGATGGCCGGCACCTAGCAGGGCGGCCTACGCAGCCTTGACCGGGACATCAGGGGTGCCGTGACAGCGGCGTTGACAGTGGTTGGGGCATCTAGGTATACTCTCTCGATTCAATAGGTGATAGTGATTACCATTCTCGCCTAGCTCGGCGGGATCAACCCTAGATAACTCAGCCGTTTCGCTGCCGGCGCATCCGGGAGATGCGAAGCAGCGTCCAATTCTCGCAGGTCTGAGGCCCGTTCTCGGTCCCGGACTGGGCCGGGGGTTGCTGATCAGGCAGGGCGGTGGTGGGAGGATTGCATCAACGCCACGCTCCAAGAGGTTGGAGCGAGCGGAGTCAGCTGGCCGGCGGGTCTCAGAGTCCGAAGAGGGCTCTCCGCTCCAGGTTACGGCAAGTTTGAGCGATTGTATCTAGCGCGTACGTGTGGTACATGGGACGCTTGGGACAGGCAAAATGGTCTCGACGTTTGGCCGGAGTAGTACGCCGCGCGGCGGGTCTCTAAGGAGGATTAGTGATGGATTGGCTTCCAGCGGCAGCTTCGACCTACGCCGCCGATCTAGACAAGATCTTCTACGCGATCTTGGCGATCACGGGAATCATCCTGGTTGGTGTCGAAGTGACTCTGGTGCTGTTCCTCATAAAATACCGGGGGCGTGAGGGGCGGAAGGCCACGTACATAGAGGGCAGCAACAAGGCCGAGGTCGTGTGGACGCTGACGCCGGCGATCATCGTAGTGGGACTGGCCGTTGCCAGTCAGCTCGTGTGGTCGAAGGTCAAGGACCCCGACCGCTTTCCGACCGACGGCCTGGAGCTGATGATCGAGGCTAGGCAGTTTGCCTGGGGCATCACCTATCCCGGCGTCGACGGACAGTTGGGTACCGACGACGACTTCGTTCGCTACAACGAACTTCACGTGCCTGTAGACCATCCGGTCATCTTCGAGCTCACATCGGCGGACGTGATCCACTCCTTCTTCGTCCCGGAACTTCGCATCAAGCAGGACGCTGTTCCGGGGCTCAACCTGCGGGCTTGGTTCGAGGCGACGCAGGTCGGTGAGTACGAGGTCGCATGCGCCGAGCTGTGCGGCGTTGGGCACACGATCATGCGGGCGAGAGTCTTCGTGCATCTGCAGGAAGAGTTCGACGCCTGGGTCACGGAGCAAAGCTAAAGTCTCCCGGCGGCAGGCAGCCGGCATCGATTACCGAGGACGAGCATGGCGACGGCAACAACAACAATCGGAGGCATCGCAGACGCTCACCACGAGGAGCGCAGCTTCCTACGCACCTACATATTCGCGACCGACCACAAGATCATAGGGATCCAGTTCCTTTTCACCAGTCTGTTCTTCCTGTTGGTCGGCGGACTGATGGCGGTGATGATTCGCTGGCAGCTTGGGTTTCCCGGCCAGCCGGTGCCAGGCGGCGAGGTGGTGTCACCGAAGTTCTACAACGCGCTGGTGACCATGCACGGCACGGTGATGGTCTTCTTCGCTGTGATGCCGATGCTCGTCGGAGGGTTCGCCAACTACCTTATCCCGCTGAAGATCGGCGCGCCCGACATGGCGTTCCCGCGCTTGAACATGATGTCCTTCTGGATATTCGTGTCATCGGGGATCGTCGCTATGGCCAGCCTCCGGGTCGAGGGTGGAGCGGCCGGTGCCGGATGGACGGCGTACCCACCGCTGAGTGCGGCAGCCCAATACTCGGGCGTATCACTCGGCCAGCAGCTGTGGATCGTCAGCGTTGTCCTTTTTGGTGCTTCGTCACTCTTGGGATCGGTCAACTACATCACGACCGTGATCAACATGCGCGCACCGGGGATGACGCTCTTCCGAATGCCGCTGTCGATCTGGTCGCTGTTCATCACGGCAATCCTCGCTTTGCTGGCAGTACCGATTCTTGCCGCGGCTGTGATAATGCTGCTGTTCGATCAAACTATCGGAACCACGTTCTTCCTGCCGGCGGAAGGCGGCCAGCCGTTGCTCTGGCAGCATCTCTTCTGGTTCTTCGGTCATCCGGAGGTTTACATCCTGATTCTGCCCGCGATGGGTATCGTGTCGGACATTCTTGCCAACGGGTCTCGGAAGCCGGTGTTCGGCTACCACTCGATGGTGTACGCGATTATCACGATAGCCTTCCTGGGCTGGATCGTGTGGGGTCACCACATGTTCCAGAGCGGGATGAACCCGTTGCTGGGAACGACCTTTATGATCTCGACGATGGCAATAGCGATCCCGTCGGCGATCAAGGTGTTCAATTGGCTCGGGACGATTTGGCGGGGGAACATCCAGTTCCACTCGCCAATGTTGTTCGCGGTCGGGTTCGTCGCACTGTTCACGATTGGTGGGCTGAGCGGCATCTTCATGGCATCCGCATCGGTGGACATCTTCATCCACGATACGTACTTCATCGTCGCGCATATTCACTACGTGCTGTTCGGCGGGAGCCTTATGGCTGCATTTGCGGGCATCTACTTCTGGTTCCCGAAGATGTTCGGCAAGATGATGGACGAGACCTGGGGTAAGATTCACTTCACACTGACCTTCATTACATACAACCTAGCGTTCTTCCCCATGCACTTGCTGGGCATGGGAGGACACATGCGGCGGATCGCCGATCCGACCCAGTACGAGTTCCTGCGCCCGATGCAGCCGCTCAACAGGTTCATCAGCGTGAGCGTGTTCTTCCTCTTCGTGGCGCAGATTCCGTTTGTGATCAACTTCTTCTGGAGCATGTTCAAGGGCAAGAAAGCACCGATGAATCCATGGAAGGACAACGGCCTGGAGTGGACGGTTGCTTCGCCGCCGCCGCATGGGAATTTTGCCGTGACGCCGACTGTATATCGCGGACCCTACGAATTTAGCTCGCCGAAGGTGGATGAGGACTTCTGGCCGCAGGATGCGGTGCCGAGTGGAGACGGCCAGAACCGTGACGACGGCTTGCAAACGAGTGATTGACATTCGTCGTTGAAGACCAGAATCAGGGAACTGAGCCAATGAACGAAGCTGTCGTCATGCCCGGAGGAGTTCGCGCAGAGCCGGGGATGCGCATCTACAACCAGAAACTCGGCATGTGGGTGTTCCTCGCATCCGAGTTGATGTTCTTCACCGGACTGATCGGTGCCTACATCATCCTCCGCTTCGGAGCCGATGCTTGGGCGCTGCCCGGTGTGCCGCTGGAAAAGGGTGGGACGCCGCTCAACATTCAGTTGACGGCGTTGAACACTTTCTTGCTGATTTGCAGCAGCGTGACCATGGTCAAGGCGTTTGCCGCGATCGAGCACGGCGACCAGAAGGGGCTCCGTCTGTTTCTTCTGGGGACGGTCATGTTGGGAGCACTGTTCGTCGGGATCCAGGTCGTCGAATACATTGTGCTAGCCAAGGAGGGTTTCCTGCCGCGCTGCACAGAAGAACTGGCGGCGGTAGTACCGAATTGTCACTTGTTCGGCTCGACCTTCTTCACGATGACCGGGTTCCATGGGACGCACGTGAGCTTAGGCGTCCTTTGTATGATCTGGGTGACGGTCAAGGCGTTTCGTGGCGGCTACACGAAGGAGAATCACGGCGGCGTGGAGGTTATCGGACTCTACTGGCATTTCGTCGACCTGGTGTGGATCATCCTGTTCACCATCGTCTACCTGATTTGAGGACGGACAAGAGCGCATGAGTGGCACCGAAGCGGATCCTATCGAGGGCGTCGAGAAGAAGCAGCCGAACTACTACTTCATCTGGTTCCTGCTCTTCGTCCTGACGATGGCAGAAGTGGGCATCGCCTACATGAGCTCCTTGCCTCGCAACATACTGATCCTGTTGCTGCTGGCGTTGGCTTTGTGGAAGGCGATTCTAGTGGCGATGTACTACATGCATCTGAAGTACGAGCGACTGCGGTTGATTCTGCTGGCGTCGGCGCCTATTCCTCTCGCGATCATTCTCGTACTGGGGGTACTGCTGGAGTATGCTCAGTAGATCCATGTTCGCCGACCTCTGGCAGCTGACGAAGCCGGGGATCACGCGGCTAGTGCTCGTCACGACCGCTGTGGGTTTCTACCTGGGTTCGACGGGCTCTTTCGACTGGCTGTTGCTGCTCAATGCGCTGGTTGGCACGGGCCTGCTGGCCGCCGGCACCAACGCGCTGAACCAATACGCCGAGCGCAAGGTCGATGCGCAGATGAAACGCACACGAAGCCGACCGCTGCCGGCTGGGCGGATCGGGCCCTCCACTGCCTTGGTCTTCTCGGTCGGGATTTCGGTGGCCGGTACGCTGTATCTTGCGCTGCTGGTCAATCCTTTGACGGCCTTCCTGGGGGCAGCGGCTCTCCTGGTCTATATCTTCGCCTATACTCCGCTAAAACAGAGGACCTGGTGGTGCACGGTGGTCGGCGCTGTGCCGGGGGCGATTCCACCAATGATGGGTTGGACTGCGGTGACCGGACGCCTCGACGTCTTGGCTTGGGTGCTGTTCGGGATCGTCTTTCTTTGGCAGATGCCCCATTTCTACGCCATCGGGTGGATGTACAGGCATGACTACGCGCGGGCCGGCTTCCCGATGCTCCCAGTCGTCGACGACGAAGGCGAGCGTACGGCGAGACAGATCATCGTTTATACTGCGGCCCTTGTCGCAGTGAGCGCTCTCACGACCGTGCTGGGCCTGACCGGAGCGATCTATTTGGCTGGGGCGGTTACGTTGGGTCTCGCATTCTTGGCTTTGGGTGTGGCACTGGCGGTGACTCGTTCCGGCTTGCATGCACGGCGCCTGTTCCTGGGTTCGGTTGTATATCTGCCGGTTCTTTTGCTATTGATGGTTGTGGATAAGTTGTGAGGAAGGCCCCATGGTCAACTTTCACAAGGTGCTGATTTCGACTGCGATTGTCTTCACGCTCGGATTCGCGATATGGTCCGGCTGGGCCTTCAGCGTGACGGGCGAATTCTGGGCGGCGGTCGCGGCGGTTGGCTTTGGTGTAGCGACCATCGTGTTGATCCTGTACCTCAAGAACCTCAGGCGCTTCCTCGGCGAGTAGCTCGGGGTTCAGGCCGATAGCCCAGCTTGCTAGCGATCAGCGACCTGCCAGCCATTAACGCGACGCTGAACAGCGCCAGCGCTTTGCTTCTCGTCGCCGGTTTTCTCGCCGTACGCGGGCGGCGCATCGGTCTGCACCGGGGACTGATGCTCTCCGCCCTAGGCACGTCGATCCTGTTTCTTCTGTCCTATCTCTACTACCACTATCATGCGGGCACGACACGTTTCGCAGCCGGCGGTTGGGTGCGCCCGGTCTATTTCGTCATGCTCATCTCGCACACCGTTCTGGCGATGGTCATCGTGCCGTTGGTGATCGTGACCCTCTTCCGGGCGTTCCGCGATGATGTCGCGCGGCACAGGCGCATCGCTCGAATCACGCTACCCCTGTGGCTCTACGTCTCAGTTACGGGGATCGCCGTGTATCTGATGTTGTATCAGCTGTTCCCGTCCGTCTAGCTCGGCCTATCAATCTGCGTTTACCGAGACGCTCTCAGCGCCGGGCAAGCGCCGGGCGAGAGTAGTCCAGACGACTAGACCCGCCCAAAGCGCCACGCCGACGGCCAGGTGTAGGCCTCGCAGATCATCTGGCAGACGGAGGCTCACCATCTCGGCGGCGACCCATATCTGCCCGATCACGAGGCCGAGCGCGACCATCGCCGCTCGAGAGACCGCGACATGCGCCCGTTGGCGCAGTGTCATGGCGACGGCGATCACGGCCACAACGACCATAGCGTAGGCGAGTAGGCGGTGCGTCCAATGAAGGTGAACGAGACCGCCGCCTCTAGGGACGAGTTGGCCGTTGCAGAGCGGGAACCCCTGGCAGAGGGGCGACGCACCCGTGTTAGCCACCAGCGCTCCGAAGATCAGGAGGACGAAGCCGAGAGTGGCCGTCGCGAGAGCCCAGCGCGCGTAGGGTGCGCCCGGGATCGCTAGGCTCGGCGTCACGAAGGCGCGCATGCCAGCGACGATGAGAACGGCGAGCAGTGTCGACGCCAGGCCGAGATGCAGGACAACCGTACTGGTCGGGAGTTCGAGCCAAACGGTAATTGCGCCGACGAGCACCTGCATTACGAGCAGGATGGCCGAGGCGATCGCGAGGCCAACGACCCGTCGTTCTGCGATGCCCTGCGTTCGCCGGTGTCGTAGGCCGTAACCTGCGACGAGGAAGACGAGAACGGTTACGAACAAGGCGGCCAGACGGTGGCCGTACTCGATCAGGGTCTCGAAGTCCATCGGCGGAATGAGTTGGCCGTTGCATAGGGGCCAATCGTCCCCGCAACCCATCCCGGACCCGGTTATTCTCACGACGCCACCGAAGACGATCAATGCGTACGTGAAAAAGGCCGTAACGAAAGCCAGCCAGCCGAAACGCCGCAGAGTAGCGTCCGTCGATACTGATTCCTGATTCTTGGACATGGCTCACCCATCTCCCGGCGTTCGTAGGGTGTAGTGGGGCACCGGAATATGGCAGGGCGCAGGCTCCGAGGCCACCGGCAGTCGCTGCCCAAGACAGAGAGCGGTTGGTCACCTAGATTAGCGTCGGTATGAGCGATAGGAAACGTACGAGAATACGCGTACCTCCGATTCAGGTACCGCTGTTCATCTTCAGGCGGCTGGGCCCTCGACTTTATCCACACCGCTGGGCGCTGGCGGGGGCAGGGCTCTTCTTGGTTCTGAGTGGCAGCATAGGGCTGGCTTTTCCCGTCGTTGTACGCCACCTCATGGACGCCGCTTTCGTCCAACTCGATCGGGCGTTGCTGAATCGGATCGCGCTGCTGCTGTTGGCGCTCTTCCTGGTTCAAGGCCTGTTCAACTTCATTCAGGTCTATCTGCTGGGCGCCACGGGCGAGAGGGTGATCGCCGGGATCAGGACGGATCTTTTCGCTCACCTCCTCGGCCTTTCGCCCGACTTCTTCACGGAAAGGGCGACCGGCGAGCTGACCAGCCGGCTGACCTCTGATGTAGTGAGGCTTCAGGGGGTGCTGAGTTACCAGATCTCCGAACTGCTCAGGCAGACCCTCTACTTGTTCGGCTCGCTGACCCTGCTGACGTTGATGCACCGCCAGTTGACGGTCACGACCCTGATCGTCGTGCCGGCCGTCGTGCTTCTCGGTGTGGTGTTCGGCCGACGCTTGCGTCGGGTCAGTACAGAGGTGCAGGACATGGTCGCGGACGCGAATACCGTGGCCGAGGAGTCGATCGTTCAGATCCGCACTGTGCAAAGCTTCGTCCGCGAGCCGGCGGAACGTACACGGTACTCCGAGCGCATCGATGCGGCACTTCGAGCCGCGCTTCGGCGAGCGCTCACCAGAGGCGTGTTCTTTGGCGTGATCACGCTGGTGACTTTTTGGGGAATAGTGGCCGTGCTGTGGCAAGGTGGCCGCATGGTGCTGACGGGTGATATCACCGGAGGCCAACTGGTGTCCTTCCTGCTCTATGCGGTGATGGTCGCGGCCGCGATTACCTCGCTAGCGTCGCTCTGGGGTGGATACCAGGAAGCTCAAGGCTCGGCGGAGCGTGTGTTCGAGTTGCTCGACCAAAAGCCCACGGTCGCCGACCCACCAAGCCCGAAGCCGCTGGCCTCGGAGGCCAGCCTAGCTTTCGATGACGTGTGGTTCCGCTACGGCGAGAGCCTCCCGTGGGCGCTCCAGGAAATAGAGCTGGAGATCCCTCCCGGCGAGGTCGTGGCGCTGGTTGGCCCCAGCGGCGCCGGCAAGTCGACGCTCGCCGGCCTGGTGTCCAGGTTCTGGGATCCGACGCGGGGCGTGATCTCGCTCGGTGGGACCGATGTTCGCGGACTGAAGCTGGCCGATCTGAGGGGTGCCGTCGGGATAGTGCCGCAGGAACCTATGCTGTTCGGTGCGAGTATTCGGGAGAACATCGCCTTCGGTCGCGACGGTGCCTCGAGCGAGGAGATCGAAATGGTCGCCCTGGCGGCGCACGCCGCGGAGTTCATCGAGCGTCTACCCGACGGCTACGAATCGCTAGTGGGAGAGCGAGGAGTTAAGCTATCGGTAGGCCAGCGGCAGCGCATCGCCATCGCCCGGGTTCTGTTGAAGGATCCGACTATCCTAATACTCGATGAGGCGACGAGCAGCCTAGACACGGAAAGCGAACGGCTGGTGGAGGAGGCGCTGGAGCAGTTGATGGAGGGTAGAACGACGCTGATCATCGCTCACCGCCTGAGCACGGTGCAGCGTGCCGATCGAGTCTTGGTGCTCGATCGGGGGCAGGTCGTGGAGGTGGGGACGCACGCTTCGTTGCTTGCTGCG
>JBDHHL010000123.1:0-10522 GCA_039589375.1 Gemmatimonadota bacterium
GTCGACGTGGACACGCCAACGGATTACAAGCACCACTTCGGAGAGCTGCATGAACGATAGGCAGAGCGGCGAAATCACAGTTGCGGAAGCTGCGGCGCGCGCGCTGGCCGCGCTGGACGGTGGTGTGCCCGTAGCTTCTGCCACTGTGGTCGGCGGGCCAGTCGAGGAGACGCTCGGGCGCCGTCTGCTGGTATCCGAGGACTCGGTGACTGGAAGCTTGGGTGTGAAGACGCTGGACGATCGGGCGGTCGAGCTGGCCCGTCAGGCGCTCGCCGGCCACGACCGCGGCCTGCACGATGTGGAGATCGAGAGCGGGACGTGGTCCCTGTACGTCGAATCCCAGCACGCGATTCCGGAGCTGGTCATCGTGGGAGCGGGCCACATCGCGCGTCCACTCTGTCGCGTTGCCGCGATGCTCGGGTTCAAGGTGACCGTCCTGGACGACCGTCCGGAATTCGCCGACCGGCGCTGGTTCGAGGACGCCGCCCACGTTCGAGTGGTCGACTTCAACGAAACGTTCAAGGCGACCGAGATCGGGCCTGACACGCATGTGGTGCTGGTAACCCGCGGACACAAGTACGACTACGATTGCATCCTTCAGCTCCTCACGCTGAGCGCGCGGCCCGCCTACCTGGGCATGATCGGCAGCCGGCGCCGGGTGCGAGCCGCGTTCGAGGCGCTGGTCCGGGATGGGGTCGATCCGACCAGGTTGGCGGAGGTGCGCGCGCCGATCGGGCTCGATATTGGAGCCGAGACTCCAGAGGAGATCGCGCTCGCCATCGCCGCCGAGATCGTGGCCGTGCGTAGGGGCGGCGGCGGCGGCGCCCTGAGTCAAGAGGAACGCGTGCTCGACCGGGTGGCTCGGACCGGTCAGACAGAGCAGGGGAGGGAGCAGAACCTTGGATGATCGGGAGGTCTACGAGGCGGCGCTCGTAGCGGCTGAGTCAGCACGGCCCACGGCGCTCGCCACCGTGGTCCGTGTGAAGGGGTCCACACCGCGGGATGCCGGTTGCAAGATGCTGATCGGCGTCGACGGCCAGCTGGTCGGCACCATCGGAGGTGGCTGTGGAGAGGCGGAGGTCCTGGAGGCGGCCAGGCAGGTGATCGAGACCGGCGTCCCTAGGCTCGTGCGGGTCGACTTGACCGACGACTTTCTTTCTTGGAGCCCCGCTGTCTGCGGCGGCGTGATGGAAGTCTTCGTAGAGCCGGTGGACTAGCTGGAGGCCGGAGCCGCTGCGTCTATCGCGGCCACTACATCGTCAGTGAGATCGATGTCCGCCGCAGCGGCGTTCTTGTCGACGTGCTGCAGCTTTGTGGCGCCCGTGATCGCCGACGATACTTCGGGCCGCCGCAGGCACCAGGCCAGCGCCATCTCGGGAAGAGCCAGGCCAGCTCGGTCGGCAATCCTCCCCAGCTGACGGACCATCTCCAAACCTTCTTCCGAGAACCAAGGACCCATGAATGTGCGGCCACGTTCGTCCGCGGCTCGCGAATCGGGCGGCACATCGCCGGTGGATGTGTACTTCCCGGTCAGCAACCCGCGCGCCAACGGCGAGTAGGCGAGGATGCCTAGCCCCTCCCGTTCGCAGATTTCCATCACACCGTTTGCCTCGATGTCGCGTCGCAGGATGTGGTATTGGGGTTGATTCGAGACCAGCCGCCGCAGCCCGAGCTCTCGTGTCAGCCGGAACGCATCCCGGATGTTCTCCACCGACCAGACGCTGACGCCACCGTACAGCACTTTGCCGCGGGTGATCAGGTCGTCAATCGCTCTGAGAGTCTCGTCTAGCGGCGTATCGGAGTCGTATCGGTGACACTGAAAGAGATCGATGTAGTCGGTGCGAAGTCGTCGCAGGCTGGTATGGACCTGCTCGAAGATATGCTTGCGCGACAGTCCACGGTCGTTGGGGCCGGGCCCCGTGGGGAAGTACGCCTTCGTGGCCAGGACATACTCGTGCCGCGGCAGCTGAGCCAGGGCCACACCGAGGACCTCTTCGGCACGGCCTTCGGCGTAGACGTTCGCGGTATCGAACAGGTTGATGCCGAGCTCGAAGGCGCGGCGCACACACCCGACCGCCACGTCTTCCCCCGTCTTGTGACCGAAGGTCAACCAGCTGCCCAGCGATATCGTGCTGACCTGTATACCTGATCTACCTAGATGACGGTAGCGCATGGTCGTCTCCGTACTGTTTGCAGCCCCGCCCTGGTAGCCGCCCCGCGGCCGAGCACGCGCTTCCTTTCGCTCGCGGGGTCCGACACCTTGAGATGGTGTTAGAGCGTTAGATGCGCAAGCTCATCTGCGCCGCGCCGGCACGCGAAGCCGACCGCCGGATCGCCGCCCTGGCGATGCCGGAAACCTTCCGGCCGCCCAGCGGCAGCATGACCGGGCGCTTGATGCGCTGGCCATTGCCGCGCTGACTCTCGCTCGCCGGATCGACGCCGACGATGTCGCCTGACTGCGTGATCGCCACCACGTCGTCGTCCGGGAGTAGATCGAGGAAGCCGATGACGTCACCGGCCTCGAGACGGCTGGGCAGTAGACGGACGCCCTTGCCGCCGCGCGACTGCACGCGGAGCTCATCCAGCTCGAAGACCCTCGCGTAGCCTTCGGAAGTGACGCCCAGTAGCAGAGCGTTCCGGCGCGGCACGACGAAGGCCGCGACCCGGTCACGCTTCGCCAATTCGATTCCTTTCACGCCTGCGGCCGATCGGCCCATCGGCCTTACGGACGTCTCGTCGAAGCGAATGACCTGACCCTTTTCGGTCGCGAGAACGATCTGGTCTTGTCCGCCTGTCACGTGGACGTTGACGATCTCGTCGCCTTTCTCGATGCCGGCGGCGATGATCCCGCCGCAACGGATGTTCCGATACTCGGAAAGCGCCGTTCGCTTTACGCGCCCCTTACGAGTGGCGATGACGACGAAACGGTCGTCGGCGAAGTCACGGACCGTGTGGACGGCCGCGATTTCGTCGTCCAACTCGAGCGTGTCTCGAAGCCGGCGGGCACGCGACGAGCGGGTTCCCGACGGCAGGTCTCCGATTCGCGACGCGTGGACCTGACCGTCGCGCGTGAACGCGAGCAGCTGCTCGTCCGACTTGCACAGCCACAGCCGGGTGACGAAGTCGGATCGTTCGCCTTCGAGGCTCTCGGCCGCGGCGAGGCCGCCATCGTTGTTCGCGCTTCGGGCCGGCAGCGTCTTCAGGTAACCGTTATGTGTGAGGAAGATGTGCATGTCCTGCGCCGCGTCACCGCTGGGCAGTGGGAAGCGCTCGTTACCAGAGAGAATCTCCGTGCGCCGGGCATCGCCGTAGCGCTCGGCGATCGTGGTGAGCTCGCGGCGGACCAGATCGCGGCGTCGCTTCTCGTCGGATAGCAGCGCCTTGAGCGTCTTGATTCGCTTGCTCACCTGGGCGAGCTCTTCGCGCAGCTTGCGGCTCTCCAGGTTGGTGAGCTGGCTCAGGCGCATCGCCAGGATCGCCGCAGCCTGTTTCGCCGTGATCTTCAGGGCGGAGCGAAGGTTCTTCGCCGCCGTCTCCGGCGTCCGGCTGGAGCGGATGATCTCGACGACCTCGTCGATGCGGTCGAGGGCGACCAGCAAGCCCTCCAGGATGTGTGCGCGCTCTTCGGCTCGTTGCAGGTTGAAGCGAGCACGGCGCACCACGACGTTGAGGCGATGGTCGATCCAAACTTCGAGCGATTCCTTCAGATTGAGCTGGCGCGGCACGCCGCCTACCAGCGCCAACGCTATGACGCCGAACGTGTACTGCAACTGCGTCTTGGTGAAGAGCTTCTCCAACAGCTTGCGCGGGTTGGCGTCCCGCTTGAGTTCCATCACGATACGCACGCCGTCCCTATCGCTCTCGTCGCGCAGATCGGTGATGCCATCGAGGCGGCCCTTTCGGACCAGGTCGACGATGCTCTCGATCACCCGCTGCTTGCTGACCTGATAGGGTATCTCGGTCACGACCAGCGACGGTTTTCCGTAAGCGCCCTGTTCCACGTGCGCCCTGGCCCGCATGACGATGCGGCCGCGGCCGGTGCGGTAGGCCTCGTCGATGCCGGCGTCTCCCCAGATGTAGGCACCGGTTGGGAAGTCGGGCCCCGATACGATCTCCAGCAGCTTGTTCACGGTCGTGTTGGGGCGAGCGAGCAGCTGGGCAGCGGCGGCCGCGATCTCTCTCAGATTGTGCGGCGGGATCTTGGTGGCCATCCCCACGGCGATCCCGTCGCTGCCGCTCACCAAAAGCTGCGGGTAGGCGGCCGGAAGTACCTCCGGCTCCTTCAGACGACCGTCGAAGTTGGGCCGGAAATCTATCGTGTCCTTATCAAGGTCACGGAGTATGTCGGTGGCGATGGAAGTCAGGCGCGCTTCCGTGTATCGGTAGGCGGCGGCGGGGTCTCCATCGATGGAGCCGAAGTTGCCTTGCCCGTCGACCAGTGGGTAACGCATCGAGAACGGCTGGGCCATCCGGACGAGCGTCTCGTAGACAGCCGCATCACCGTGCGGATGGTACTTCCCCAGCACATCGCCGACGACGGTCGCGCTCTTCTTGTGGGCTTTCTCCGGTGCGAGTCCCTGCTCGTGCATGGCGTAGAGTATGCGACGCTGCACCGGCTTCAGCCCATCGCGGGCATCGGGAAGAGCGCGTTGCACAATCACGCTCATCGAGTAGTCGATGAACGAGTCGCGTAGCTCCTCCTCCAAGTAACGCTTGATGATGCGCTCGCGGCGTGGATTCTCGACTTTGACCACAGCCCCTCTCCTCTTCACCCCAAAGCTGGCCGCATGCGAAGATACACCGAAGACACTGCCAACTTAAGCGCGATTCGCTCGTTGCTCAAGCGGCCCGGCCTCCTAGGCCTGCTGTTTCTCGGCGTTGCAGAGGCTGATAAGTTCACGGTCACGCAGGCGGGGCACGGACTTCGACTTCGCGGAGGTATCCAGCGTGACGGGACCAAGGACTTCTGAGATGCCGGAAGAGGGAGTTCTCGAGCTATCGTGGGAACTGTTTGGTGAACTCTGTCGCGTACTCGCTGTCCGGGTTGCCCGCGACTACGATCCGGAGGTCGTCGTCGGCATCGCGGCGGCCGGTGTGATACCCGGTGCGGTCATCTCCGCCATGCTTCAGAAGGAGTTCCACGCGATCAAGATCACTCGCCCCCAAGACGACTCTGGCGTGCGGCAGCGGCCGGAGATCCTTACCGCTGCCCCGCCGCAGCTGGCTGACCGCCGTGTTCTGCTGGTCGACGAAATCTGCGACAGCGGCGACACGATGCGGTTGGCTCTGGCGGCGGTGCGCGATGTGGGGCCCGCAGATGTGCGTACCGCCACGTCGCTCATTCATGAAGGCGGTTACCAGCCGGACTACTACGCTCTGTCCACCGACGGAACCGTAGTCTTCCCGTGGGACCGTGAAGTCATGGAGTCGGGCAGCCTCGTCATCAACCCGGAGTACGAGGACCTGCTCGAGGAGTAGCCAGGGGCGGGGGTGTCGACAGCCTCGATAGCGGCGAGCGAGGTGCAGAGATAGACCGCTAGGCCCCTGAAGCGAGAGAAGAGAAAAGTGCCGGCCAGTTGGCCGGCACTTGAGTCTTCGAGATTCGGTGTTCGATATTCGAACTTCAAAGCATGCCCTATGCCCTCACCCTTCCTGCATACTGTTCAAGAACTCCTCGTTGTCCGCCGTGCGCTTCATCCGCTGAATGAGAAACTCGATAGATTCGGCCGGCGGCATATCGGCGAGGAAATTTCGGATCAGGTACATGCGGTTGAGTTCCTTCTCCGGCAGCAGAAGTTCCTCACGCCGCGTGCCCGACCGGTTGAGGTCGATGGCCGGGAAGATGCGCTTGTCGGCGATGTGGCGGTCGAGGACGATCTCCATGTTGCCCGTGCCCTTGAACTCCTCGAAGATGACCTCGTCCATGCGCGAGCCGGTCTCGATGAGTGCGGTGGCGATGATCGTCAGGCTGCCGCCTTCCTCCAGATTGCGCGCGGACCCGAAGAAGCGCTTCGGCTTGTGCAACGCGTTGGCGTCGACACCGCCCGACAGAATCTTGCCCGAGTGCGGCACGACCACGTTGTAGGCCCGGGCCAAACGTGTGATCGAGTCGAGCAGGATGACGACGTCCTTCTTGTGCTCGACAAGTCGCTTGGCCTTCTCGATCACCATTTCCGCCACTTGCGTGTGACGATCCGCTGGCTCGTCGAACGTGGAGGCGATGACCTCCGCGGCGACGTGCTCTTCCATGTCGGTGACCTCTTCCGGCCGCTCGTCGATCAGCAGAACGATAAGGTGAACTTCGGTGTGGTTTTCGGTGATCGCATTGGCCAGCTTCTGGAGCAAGATCGTCTTACCGGCCTTGGGCGGCGATGTAATCAGGCCGCGCTGTCCTTTACCGATGGGAGAGATCATGTCCATGATGCGGTTCGCGATATCGCCGTTCTTGCGTTCCAGCGTCATGCGCTCTTCCGGATACCGCGGACGCAGATTGTCGAAGCTGATGCGGTGCTTCGATTCCTCCGGATCCCCCCCGTTCACTTCCTCGACCTTGAGAAGCGCGAGGTATCGCTCACCTTCCTTAGGAGGACGGACCTGGCCCAGTACGGTGTCGCCGGTGCGCAGGTCGAACCTCTTGATCTGCGACGGCGAGACGTATATGTCATCTGGCCCGTACAGGTAGTTCCAGTCCTGACTCCGTAGGAAGCCGTATCCTTCCGGAAGGATCTCCAGCACGCCTTCGGCGCGGAGAATTACGTCGGAGTCAAGGAGGTTCTGCTCGATACGGAAGATCAGGTCCTGCTTGCGTAGGGAGGAGTAGTTCTGGATGTTCAACTCCTCCGCCATCTCGTGCAGGTCCTGCACGGACTTGGCTTTCAGTTCGGCAATGTCAACGGATGTGCTCATTGGATTCTTACTTCAGTTGTTTGTGCTGTTGGCCAGGAGAGTGTCAACGACAGGGGCCGGGGACCGGCTCAGCAGCATGTGTCCTAGTTGGGCTCCTCAGTTGCGTACGGACTCGTGGTCTATTGTGTCTTGTATGTCTGATTAGCAGTGAGAGCACGCGGCGCACGGCGCAGGCGTCGGGTTGGTAACACTGAATCTTAACAACGGCTTCGTGATGGGTCAAGGGTCAATCGGGTTTGCGGCCGTCTTCGCGCTCTGGCGCGTCGATAGAGTTGCTGGGGGGCGCGTCATCACTGGTCGACTATTGCCAGAGCTTGACCTCGAGTCGCCGCAGGTGCGCGATTTCCTCACCGGCTGGAAAGGCTCCCACAGTACTCGGTCCGGCGAATACGGCTGGGAGGTGCTGCTTTTCGAGGCTGCCGAGCGCGGCGAGCGCTGGTGGCTGCATGGGCTGCTGTTCCTGGTGACGCTGTTCAGCAGCACTGTGGCCGGGAGCCTGCTGGCCGGCCACCCACCGCTGCGATTCATGCTACTTCCGGTGTGGTCCCTCTTGTGGCTACCGGTGCCGGTGAGCCTCGATCTAGGCGCGCTGGCCACTGGCCTCCCGTTCGGTATCTCGCTGGTGATGGTCCTGGCGCTGCATGAAGCCGGACACTACTTGACCGCGAAAAGACATGGCATCAGTGTAACGCCGCCGTTCTTCATCCCGTTCCCGCCCTACGTGTCGGTAATCGGCACCTTGGGAGCCTTCATTCGTCTCCGCTCGCCGGTGATGAGTCGCAACGCGCTGTTCGATGTGGGGGTAGCCGGGCCGTTGCTGAGCTTCGTGGCTTCGATCCCCTTGCTGTGGTGGGGGCTGTTACACAGCAGCGTGTACGCTGCCGCATCCACCGTTTCAAGCTCGTACGTGATCTTCTTCACCGCCGACAGCGCTGGCGGGGCTATGGAGGTCTTCGCGCTCGGGGAGTCAGCCATAATGTGGGCGCTGACCCACCTGCTGGTCGAGTTCGATGCCTCGAGCCAGGTGCTCGCGCTTAGCCCCGTCGCGTTCGCCGGTTGGATAGGGCTGTTTGTTACGGCCCTCAACCTTCTGCCACTGGCGCAACTAGATGGCGGGCATATTCTCTACGCCGCACTCGGGCCGCGTCAGAGGCCTCTCGCCTGGGCATTCTTCCTTACCCTTATCCCGCTGGGCTTTCTGTGGGCCGGCTGGTGGGTGTGGGCAGTACTGGTTCTCGCGATCGGACGTGGACGTATCAGGCATCCTTCGCTGTTCAACGCGGAGCAGGGCCTGACGCCCGGACGTCACGGTCTCGCGCTGCTCGCCGCTGTCTTGTTTGCCGCCTGTTTTGTGCCCGTGCCGTTCAAACTCTGACCGGAACACGACCTATGGTGGGTGTCTTGACGCGCCCGGCGTGTTGCGAGAGATTGTTGGTCCTTTTTCGAAGAACGATCGCTCAAAGGGTCACGTGACGGCTACTGGGAGGGAATTGAGCCCGCATGGCTCGGCATAACCGCGAGGGAGAAGGCACCGACCAGCACGGTGCCCGTTACAAGGTAAGCTACCAACCCGATTGGCTGCGGCAGATCAAGATTTCCCGCACCCTGTCGGGCAGTAGCCGCCAGTCTACCAAGACGCTGTTCCGGAACCCGGCGACGTGCGCGGAGCGTTCGCCCGGCGACCGAATCCGGACGCGCGTCACTTCGAAAGACGCGAAGATCGACTTCGAGGTTACGGTCAGCGACAAGGCGGGCCAGATCGAACAGATCCTGGTAACTTCCCGGGCAGCAGATGGTAAGGGAGATGTCACCTTTACTATCGATGGCTCGCTGCCAAAGCCTGGGGATTTAGGGAAAGCCCGCAAGGGAAGGCGCCGGGGGCGTTAGGCCGCCGGCAGGATTATCGGCGCATCCTCGACAAGTCTGACCGCAGGTCGCGTATCATCTGGCTCGTTCTTTCCAATTCTTGATTCAGCACCCGGTCGTTGAGCAAGCGACCTAACGTGCCTTTGCCGCCGTCGATCCGGTCGTTGAGGCGCTCGAGGGTAGCGGCGATCCCTTCGATGCTGGCCGCGAAGACCGAGTCATCGGCGAAGCCACCCACCGTTCCCTCGGTCCCCTGCCACTGCCGCGCCAGCTGGCCCAGCCGCGGCCCCAGCCGGTCCAGCGCTTCCCGGACCTCGTCCTGCTGCGTGAAATGCGAGAAGTCTTCCGCCACTATCCTGACCGTGTCGAAGGCCGCCGCGAGCCGGGTCAGGTCTCGGTGGAGGCTGAACAAATCATTGGGGCTCCGCATGAGACGCGGCAACGTGCCGGGTCCGTTTCGGGCCTCGTCGAGCACCACGCGCCAGCGCTCCGCGACGGGCAGGACGGAATCGTAGACCGTGCGGAGCCGCCCGGTCACTTCGAAGGGATCGAGGCTTCGTGCGGTGGGTAGCTCGCTGCGATCGGCGAGCGGTACCCCGGGCTCTTCGGTCGGCAAGATGTTGACGACGGCCTCGCCGAGAAGCGCCGAGGCGATGACCTGAGCCGCCGCGCCCTCGGTGATGAACGGCTGCGCGCTCGCTGAGATGTTCAGTTCCACGCGCAGGCGCTCGAGAGTGCCGGCAGCCGGCGGCAGGAACTCCATTCCGCTCACGTGTCCTACGGACTGGCCGGCCAGCCAGACGGGAGCGCGGGGCTGGAGGGTCTGCGTGGTGAATGTGTGGAAGTAGAGCGTGTAGCGGTCCTCGATGGAGTCGCGTACCTGGTCGATGAAGAAGATCGAAAACGAGAGCACGGTGAAGAACGTCGTCACCACGATCCCTATCCTCAGCTGTGACCAGAGAATTCGAGGTCCAGGACTCATGGGCTCTCTATTCCGGGCCGATCCCTCGGCGTTGCCGGCCGTGCGTTCGCCGTCTTAGCTTGCCGCGCCATGCTGAAGCTCGGACACATCAATTACAGCAACTGCTTGCCCGTCCACGGGCGCTTCCCAGAGCAAGGGCCGCCGTCAGGCAACGCCCTCATCCCTAGCGCACCGACCCAGCTGCTCTGCCCACAGCCGCTGGATATGCTGACGGGCGAAGCACGGGTGGGCTTGCCGGCGGCGTTGGCCACGTCGGTGACTCTCCTCAACATAATCATGCAGCAGCGGCTCGGCATCCAACCCAGCTGCGGGTGGTTCGAGCAGGAGTCGGTTGACCCTTTCGCGCACGGTTTCGATGCCGCACTCTACATCGGAGATGTGGCATATCGCCGGCGGTCGCGCCAGGGGGTACGGGCGTACGACTTTGCCGCGATCCGGCGCGAGTGGACGGGGTTGCCCTTCGTTTTCGCCCTTTGGCAGACAACGGCTGGGCCCGAGCAGGACGGCGAGCTGAAGCAATTGGTGGGTAAGCTCGCGGCGGGACTGCGTGAGTTATACCGCCGTGCGGCACAAGTGGGCGAAATCGAGCACGGCACGCCTTTCAACTTCCTGGAGCCCTAGATGTCCGAGATCAGGCCAGCGCAGATCGAGCTCAGCGCCGGGGGCGTCATCTATCGCCACCGAGACGGCGGCGCCACGGAGGTTTTGTTGATGAAAGACAGCTATGGCAACTGGGGCTTCCCTAAGGGACACGTAGAGGGTGAGGAA
>JBDHHL010000124.1:0-23149 GCA_039589375.1 Gemmatimonadota bacterium
CAGCCGGCCGAGCCCGATGGGCCCTTCGTGTATGCGGACGTTACCGTACGCCGGATGGTCGACGAGGCCGTTCGCAAGCACGACGTCGGCACCATCTATCATCTGGCCTCGCTGTTGTCCGCCACGGCCGAGGAGAAGCCGCACGTCGCCTGGGACGTGAATATGGGCGGGCTGTACCGGGTGCTCGAGGTCGCGCGCGAGAACCGCTGCGCCGTTTTCTTCCCTAGCTCGATCGGCGCTTTTGGCCCAACGACGCCCAAGGACCAGACACCTCAGGACACGCTGCAACGTCCCACCACGATGTACGGTGTGACGAAGGTCGCCGGCGAGCTCCTGTGCGACTACTACCACAAGCGTTTCGGCATTGACACGCGAGGACTGCGCTACCCCGGGCTCATCTCTCATGTCGCCCCGCCGGGTGGCGGTACGACCGACTACGCGGTCGAGATCTTCTACGAGGCGATCCGCAACAAGCGCTACACCTGCTTTCTGGCGCCGGACGCCTGCCTCGACATGATGTACATGCCGGACGCGATCAAGGCGGCCATCGACGTGATGGACGCGGATCCGGAGCGCTTGCGGCATCGCAACGCCTTCAACGTCACTTCATTCCACTTCACTCCGGAAACGCTCGCGGCGGAAATCCGCAAGCACATACCTGACTTCACTATCGAGTACGAGGTGGACCCGGTGCGCCAGTCGATCGCCGAGTCGTGGCCGAACGCCATCGACGACAGCGCGGCGCGCGAGGAGTGGGACTGGCAGCCGGAATACGACCTCGAGGCCATGACGCTCGACATGCTAGCGAACCTTCGGAAGAAGTTGATCTCCAGCCGAGGCTGATCCGAGTCAGGCCGTTCGCTTCTCACGCCGGCGGTGGACGAACCTCCCGCAGGGCAGTGAAACGCACATCGCACTTAGCCTTGGCCTCGCGAGCCGACCTTAGCGGCCGATTACGCGTATAAGATCTCGTCGATCCGGTCGCTGTCCACGTCCATGACATGGGGTAGGCCAGTAACTTCCGCGGCGTCGCGGGTCAAAGTGGCCAAGTCATCGCGTGACAAGAACTCGATCGCGAACTTGCGACTGCCTGCCATGAGCTGGCGCAGTCCCTGGGCCAAGCGCTCGTAGTACGTGTACAATCCGAGCGCGCCGGCCGGCAGCTTCTCGAACTCCGCATCACCTAGTTCCTCACGCAGCACGTGTGCGGTGACGAAAATCTCATCCCGGGTGTGACCGAATCGCTCGACGTACACGGGGACCTGCTTAGCGTCGATGGCTCGCCCGATCGTCTTTCCAACCATTGCGGCGGCCAGCGGACTCCGCGCCATGCCGATGAGCTTGACGAACGGGGCCCCGAGAGCCAGCCCTTTGAAGATCTGGTCTTCGAAGGTAAATCCACCGGCCAGCGCAAGCGCCGGTACACGTCTTCCTTTGGCCGCGAGGCGCGCGGCATACTGAGAGAGCAGCGAGTGCAACTCCACTACCGGAACACCCCACTCGTTCATCATCCGCCAGGGACTCATGCCCGTGCCGCCGCCGGCCCCGTCGACCGTCAGCAGGTCTATCTCGTACTTCGAGGCATATGCCACCGCCTGCGCCAACGCCGCCGGTCGATAGGCTCCGGTCTTGAGAAAGATGTATTTCGCGCCCACGTTTCGCAGATACTCGACGCGTTTGGCGAATTCTTCCTCCGAGACCATGCCGACCCGCGAGTGACGCTCGAACTCCGTAAAGGCGCCGGCCTGGAAGGCCTTGATCACGGCCGGGTCCGTGGGATTGGGGAGGACAATGTAGCCGCGGTCATACAGCATCTGTGCCTTATTGAGGTCCCTGATCTTGACCTCGCCGCCGATGTTCTTAGCGCCCTGTCCCCACTTCAACTCCACACACTCGACTCCGAGTGTGTCGATGGCATACTCGTGTTCGCCCAGGCGAGTGCCCTCGACATTGGTCTGAACGACGATGGCGCCGTAACCGTCTCGCTGGTGATCCTGGAACAGTTGGACGCGACGTTTCAAATCGACCGTGTCAACGACCCGTCCGTTCTTGATTACCGCAGCCGGGTCCATTCCACTGACGTTTTCTCCGATGGTCAGGCCTGTCCCGGCCAGAGCCGATCCGATGGCCAGACCTTCCCAGTTGTTCTTGGCCACATCCGTGGATCCGATCCCAGGTATGATCCACGGGTAGCGAAACTTCAGCCCGCCGTCGTGACCGAACCGCACCTCGAGGTTCACGGCAGGGAAGATCGCTTTGTCACTGTCGGGCTCGATCCCCTGAGCCCCGACGACGCCGCCCATGATATTGATGTGCGAGTAATCGACCGGATAGCTCTTCTCCGCCGCTGTGGTGATCACGCCGAAGGGTTGCGGATAGATCACCTCGTGGCCCCGGAAGGCAGACTTGCCGATCTCGCACATGCCGATACAGCCGTCGACACACGTCACGCACATTCCCGATATCGGCGTAACCGAGTCGTCGGTTCGGTTCTTTGTGAGCGTTGCTGCCGACGAGTTCACCCTGGACAGCGACATCTCGATTCTCCTTGGCTGGCTTAGTTAGATCTTCAGCGTCCTTGCGTCTCACAGGCGACGCAAGGGCTCATGTAACACATCATGTCATCGAACCTGCCCGCCTGAACGCACGGCGGGCTGAGATTGGCACACCCCCCGCAGATCGCCCTCTCCGAGTCCGTGTAGGTGCACCTGAGCTCACAGGCCGGGCACACGTATATGCACGCGCCGCACTGCCGGCAGACATCCGACTTGAGGTCGAACGGAGTTCCAATGGTCCGGTGCTCGCCGCGCCCGCGAAAGCCGATGGCTTTCGCCATCATTTGCTGCTCGCACATCCGCACGCAGCGACCGCAGAGAATGCAGTCTTCGTGCTCCTGGCGGAACCGCTGTCGACGCACGTCGTGTGCCGCCGCCAGATCCTGTATCGTCTTCGACTGGGGGCAGGAAGCCAGCAGAAGCTCGAGGACCATCTTCCGTGTGCGGACCACCCGCGCGGATGCGGTTCGAACCGTGAGCCCTTCCTGTGCCCTGTACGTGCAGGAGCTGACCAGCTTTGATCGCGGCCCCTCACCGATCTCGACCATGCAAAGTCGACACGCCCCGTAGGGGGACAGCCCCTCCATATGACAGAGAGTCGGGATCGGGAAGCCGAAGAACTCCGCGGCTTCGAGCAGTGTGGAACCCTTTTCGACCTGAACGGTCAAGCCGTTGATTGTCAGCGTGATCATCGAATGTCCCTAGCCTCGCCGAGCGCGTCATTTTCTCTCGAGCGACGGGTGAACTCCAGGTCGCATCTCAGGCACCGCCTCGCCTCCCTAGCAGCTTCCTCGACGGTCAACGCCGCTTCAACCTCGGCGAAGCTGTGCACGCGTTCCGCAGCGGCCAGGGCACTTACCGTCACCCTCTCTGCCTGGAACTCTTGATCCTCCTGCATCTCGGCCGGCTCCACGTATACGCTCGGCCGCCGAAGCTCGTCGGCCTGGAACAGTTCAATGCCCTTCAGATATCGATCGATGACCTCCGCGGCGCGTCGTCCGGCGGCGATGGCATCGATGACGGTGTTAGGTCCCGTCGCCACGTCACCACCCGCAAAGACGCCGGGCCGTCCGGACGTCAGTGTCCGTTTATCGACGACGACCGCACCACCGCTCATCTCGATCCCCGTCGCCTTCTTTTCGCCGACGTCGACCGATTCCTCGCCGATCGCGACGATGAGGGTATCGAGCGCCACGCGATGCTCGGAACCTGGCTTGGCAACGGGCCGGCGCCGGCCGCTTGCATCGACCTCGGCCAACTCGTTGTCGATGAACTCGGCCGCAACTAAACGTCCATCCGCATCGTGCAGGCTCACGGGAGAGACCAACAACTCCAGTTTCACACCCTCCTCGAGAGCACCCTCGATCTCTTCCTCGTACGCGGGCATCTCGTGTCGCGTGCGGCGATAGAAGATCGTGACCTCGGTTACTCCCGGCTGGCGTACCGCTACACGAGCGGCATCCACGGCGGAGTTGCCACCACCGACTATCCCGACCTTACCCTTGGCGAGAGACTCGTTCCGCAGGTTCCAAGCTTTTAGAAATTCGATAGACGGATGAACGCCGGCCAAGTCTTCGCCGTCGATCCCCATTCGCCGGCTCCTGTGAGCCCCCAAGGCCAGGAACACCGCGTCATAGCCGTCTCCGAGAAGACTGTCGACGGTGAAATCACGGCCGAGCGCGGTTCCGCAGCGGAGCGTGATGTTCTCGTCGATCAGAGCGTCTATCTCTCTCTGCAATGCCTCCCGCGGGAGCCGATACGCCGGGATACCCGCGATGAGCATGCCGCCCGGACGGTCCTCCGTCTCAAAGACGGTCGTCCGGTAGCCCTTGAGGGACAGGCCGTGGGCGGCCGTGAGGCCGGCCGGCCCTGCCCCGACCACCGCCACCCGCTTCCCAGCGGCGTCGGGACTGGGACGCCGCTGGGGCTTGAAGACGCTCGGATCGACCCGGTCGGTCACGAAGCGTTTCAGGGCGCGCAGCGCAAGCGGCTCTTGACCGGTGGCACCCAGCAGACATCGTTGCTCGCACTTGTGGTCGCAAACACGCGCGCACACCGAGGGGAACGGATTCGTCGCACGGATCACACGGTACGCCTCCTCGTATTCGCCTTTGGCGATGAGGGCCGCGTAACGCCACGCTTCCGTCCCCACCGGGCAGGCGGCCTGGCACGCCGCGCCCGTCAGACCCTTGCAGACGTAGGCGTCGCACCGCTTATCGACGATGTGCCGCTCGTACTCATCGCGGAAATAGCGCAGGGTGCTGAGCATAGGGTTCGGCGCGGACTGTCCCAGACCGCACATGCTCGTGTCAGCCACCGTCTGACCGAGCTCCTCGAGAAGATCCAAGTGCTCCAGGGTACCCCGACCCTCCGTGATGTCGTCGAGGATCTCCCACATCCGCTGGGTGCCCTTGCGACACGTATAGCACTTACCGCATGACTCGTCTTTCAGGAACCCCATGAAGTACTTGGCGACATCCACCATACATGTGTCGTCGTCCATTACGATCATGCCCCCGGAGCCCATGATCGCGCCGGCCTGCGTGAGGCTGTCGTAGTCGATGGGGAGATCGAAGCGCCGATGCGGTATGCATCCGCCGGAGGGCCCTCCGATCTGAACCGCCTTGATCCGCCCGCCATCCAGCGGCCCCCCGCCGACATCGTATACGATCTCCTTGATCGAGGTACCCATGGGCACCTCCACCAGGCCCGTGTTCTCGATCTTGCCGACCAGGGAAAAGACCTTCGTGCCTGTGCTCGTCGGAGTTCCTACCCGCGCGTACTCCTCGGCTCCCTTGGCGATGATGATCGGGACGTTCGCCCAGGTCTCGACGTTGTTGATGCACGTCGGTCTGCCACCGATCCCCTTCTCGGTGGGGAAAGGCGGTCGCTGCGTCGGTTCGCCGATCGTGCCCTCTATGCTGCGAATCAGAGCGGTCTCCTCGCCGCACACGAACGCACCGGCGCTCTTGACGATGCTGACGTCGAAGTTGAATCCCGACCCGAGGATGTTCTTGCCGAGAAGCCCGTACTCACGGGCCAACCTGAGAGCGATCAACAAGTGTTTGACCGCGAGAGGATACTCGTGTCGTACGAAGACGAAGCCCTCGCTCGCGCCGATGGCCAGCGCGCCGATGGCCATACCCTCGATGACGCTGTGTGGATTGCCTTCCAGAATACTGCGATCCATGTAGGCTCCTGGATCGCCTTCGTCGGCGTTGCACACGACGTATTTCTGGCCACCGTCCCGGGCACGCGCCATCTCCCACTTCTTGGCAGTCGGAAATCCAGCGCCGCCGCGGCCCCTGAGGCCCGCCCTCCCGATCTCGTCGATGATCTCTTCGGGCGTGAACTCGACCAGCGCCCTGGTGAGCGACTCGTAGCCTTCCTGCGCGAAATAGTCGAACAGCCTGATCGGATCGAGATGCTGGTTCTTCGCCAACAACGTGCGCTGTTGCCTGGCGAAGAATGGTATGTCATCGATGTGGTAACAGCGGCCGCCCGTCGTGGGGTCGCGATAGAGGAGATCCTCCACATGCGCGTTCCAGAGCGTCGCTTCGAGGATCCTCGGCACATCGTTTGTCTTGATCTTCGGGTAGAAAGCCCCTTGAGGTTCGGTCACGACGAAGGGACCCATCTCGCAGAACCCGTGACAGCCCGTGATGCGCAGCGCGATCCCGTCGACCAGATCGTCCTCGATCAAGCGTCTCTTGATGACGCGCTGAATATCGTTGGCGCCACAGGCCTGGCAGGCGGTGCCGGCACAAACCGTAAGGCGCGGCACTCGCTGATCCAGACGGTCATGTATGCGACGCCGCAGGTTTTCCAGTTCGCCGGTCGTGCGGATTTTCGGCATCAAAGGGCTCGTCCGTGTCTTTCCACGTCGTTGCGTTTCGGTGATGGTCGAGAAGGTTCCGGATCACGTTCCATCTCTAGGTGCCGAGATCGAGCATGTGTTCCTTGCAGCCAAGGCGCGAACAGAACTGGACGGTACCGCCGCCCCTGACCAACAGGTGGATCATCGGGGCATCGCAGTTCAAGCAGAGTTTCGTAGACCTGAGCTCAGCATGGCAATTCGGGCAGAAGAAGTGGACAACGGTGCCTCGCGGAACTTCGTACTCCGACTCGATCCTGTAGTCACCGTACAGGCTGCTCAGCCTTATCCAACCGTGTTTCCTGTGGAACGAAGCGGTCACACGAACCATGGGGTGCCCGTCGAGCTTGTGCTCGTGGGTCATCAGGCTGCGGTTGCAGTGCGGACATGACACATTCACTCGAAACGTCCGTTCGTCCTCTGTCATCTTGAGGACGTTCTCATCCCGACAGGAATGATCGAGAATGCCCTCAACGTCGCCTTTCTTCACATTGCGGTAGTACTCGCCGTCGATGACCGTGACCGGTCCGAGTGCGCACGCCCCGAGACAGTTCACCGTCGACAGCGAGAACTCACCGTCCCCGGTGGTCGCACCCGCCCCTACGCCGAGGTTCTGCGTGAAGCCCTTCAACACGTCGGGCGACCCGCGCACGTGACATGCGGTGCCGGTGCAGACGGATACGACATGCCTGCCCCTTGGCTCCAGGCTGAAACCGCGGTAGAACGTCGCGAGCCCGTAGATATCCACCAGCGATCGTCCGGTTCTGCTCGCCACGATCTTGAGGGCCTCTCTCGGCAGGTAATTGTACTGGGCCTGGATCGCCTCGAGGACGGAGATGATGGCACCCTGTCTTCCGTCGAACTGATCGACGACCCTGAAGACGTCCTCAGGGTTCATGCGTGGAGTCATCTGGCGCCTGCCTGTTGGTCAACGAACCGAATGCTAGCGATCTACCGGTACTCCTCGCAGTGCCAGACACCCCCCTCGGCATACGGGAACGAGCATTGTTCCCAGCGCCCGCAGGTACTGCACAGTCCCCGCCGCCCGTTTAGCAAGGCGGAACCGGCCGCGGGGCAGTCCTCGGTATCAACCGTCGGGTTGACCTCAGGCCTACTAACCTCGGCCTTGGTGTAGGCTTCGAACTCATTGCACTGAAACACCCGACTATGGTGGCCATCCAGATACGTGCAACTGGGACCATTCACGCAGCTCGCACACTGACCACGCAGCACTTTCCTCGATATCACAGGCACCCCCTGGTTGTGTTTCCAACCACCCCAGGGCAAACGCCGTGCTAGTACGTTACCCTACCTCGGCGGAGGGCGAACCGCAGAGCTTCGCACGGGAATAACCCAGGTATAGCGCCGATTATCGTATGGAGAGCCTGCAAGAAGGCCTTTGAGGCCCGCTGCGGATCGCGCCGGGCAGCGCACTGGAAATTGGCCGAATTTGAACCAGCGGGGAGTTTCTCCCCGGCTACGTTCGGCCTCAGTCCTCAGCCCGGCCAAGCGTTGGATTGCGCTTCAGTATCTCTCGCAGCGTCTTGCGGTCGATCCCGAGGATTTCGGCTGCCCGCGTCTTGTTGCCGTTCACGATGGCCAGAACACTGCGCACGTGCTCGGCCTCTACTTCCGCCAACGACCGGAGGGGGCCGCTGCCACGCGGGACGGAGAAGCGCATGACGGAAGGCAGGTCGGGAACGTCGACTCGATCACGCTCACTCATGACGACGAGCCGGTGAATCACGTTCTCCAATTCGCGCACGTTCCCGGGCCAGCCATAGCGCCACAGGACCTCCAGAACCCCGTCAGAGAACTGCGGCGCCTCTTTCCCAAGCTCTTCGGAGGCCTTGGCGATGAAGTGCTGCGCCAGAAGGAGAACGTCATCATTTCTCTCGCGCAGAGGTGGTACGTCAATGCTGAGCACGTTGACGCGGAAGTACAGGTCCTCGCGGAACATCTGCCTGCGTACCAGATCGAGCAGGTCCTTGTTGGTGGCAGCGATGATCCGAGCATCGACGTTCAGCGACTGCGTACCACCGACCATGCGGATCTCTCCGTCTTGAAGAACCCGCAGCAGCTTCACCTGCATGGCCAGGCTGGTCTCGCTGATCTCGTCCAGGAAGACGGTGCCGCCATCCGCAACCTGGAAAAAGCCGGCTCGGGACTCGGTGGCGCCGGTGAACGCGCCCTTGACATGGCCGAACAACTCGGTCTCAAGCAGGCTTTCCGGGATACCGCCGCAGTTGACCGGTACGAACGGCGCCCGAGCCCTGGGCCCCGAGTAGTGAATACCCCTGGCCACCAACTCCTTGCCTGTCCCACTCTCGCCGGAAATGAGCACCGTCGCCGAGACGGAAGCCGCCTTGTCCACGGCCCGATAGACCTTGCGCATCGCTTCGGATTCGCCGACCAGTCCGTACGAGTGGACGGGTTCCGCCGCTGTCTGGCCCACATCCCTGAACCGCGCTCGGACGTGCTTGATCAGGTCGAGTCCGCCGACCTTGGGCATCTTGAGGTCAGTAATTACCAAGTGTACGGGTGTGGCATCGAGAATCTCGACCGCCTCCGCCACGCCGGGTGCGGTGATCACCTCGTAGCCTTCCGAAGTGAGATTACGCCGGAGCACCTCCCGCGCATCCGCCGAGTCATCGACGACTAGAATACGTTCTCTATCCCTACTCATGGCCCCGTTCGTGATTGACTTCAGATCCTGGTTGAGCCTCGAATGGAAGGCGGACAGTGAACTTCGAGCCCTTCCCTACCTCGCTCTCAACGCCGACCGTTCCCCCATGCGCGGCAACGATACCGTGTACCACGCAGAGACCCAGGCCGGTTCCCTGCCCCACGTCCTTGGTTGTGAAGAACGGGTTGAAGATCTGGTCCATGGCATCTTCCGTCATTCCGGCCCCAGTGTCTTCGACTTCGATGACCGCCGTGCTGTCATCGCGGCTTATCACAACAGTCAATCTGCCACCGCCGGCCATCGCTTGAATGCTATTCACAACCAGATTCACGACCACCTGTTTCAGTTGCACCTGGTCCGCCAAGATCTCGCAGTGCGCCGTTTCCACCCGTCTCACGATCTCTATCCCCTGATTGGCACACCGAGTCTCAACCAGCGCCAAGGCCTCGTCCACGACCAGAGCCGCGGAGATAAGAGCTTTCTGGATCGGCGCCTGTCGCGCGAAGAGCTTGAGCTTTGTCACGATCTCCCGAGCCTGGAGGCACGCGGCGACGATCCTGTTCAAGTCACCTGCGGTGCTTTCCGGCAATTCCCCGCTCTTTTGTGCAAGCTGCGCAAACCCCAATATGCTGCCCAGTGGCTCATTGATCTCGTGGGCGACACCCGCGGCAAGCTGACCGATCGTGGCCAGCCTGTCGGCGTGCCGCAGCTGTGCTTCGAGCTTCAACTGTTCCGCCTCCGCTTCGCGCCGCTCGAGAAACTCGCCGATCTCCCTAGCAACACCGGCGATCAAGTGTTCTTCTTCCTGAAGAAACGGCCCGTTGGCAGCATCCGTTACGTCATCGACGTATCCTACCTCGACCGCGCCACGATGTTTCGTGCTGGCAAAGATCTTTGCGACCTGCCGAGTTCGAGCTGCCTCGAATCGACCCATCGTATATGTATTCCCGTCAAGCATGATCCGGGCCACGGCAATGTCCGGAAATTGCCACGCGGGCGGAAGGAGCTTCAGGATTCGATCCATCGCTTCGTCCACGCCTGCTGTACTATCCTCAAGGACGCGGGCGATGCTGTAGAGGCACGACAGCTCTTTCACACGCTCCTGGAGGGCTCTCTGTGTCCGCCGTTGAGCGATAGCCAGTCCGAGCGTTTCCGCTATCGCCTCGTATCCCTCCATCATGTCCACAGCAAACGCGCTCCGCCGTGCACATTCCAGACGCAGAACGCCAAAGTTGGCGACGTCTACGGCAAAGGGAATGAGCGCTAGCGACGCAGTATCAGAATCGACTACCAACCGGACATCACCTTCGGCTGAGTCCCCAGCCAACGTCTTCGCAACATCACCCGTCCAGAAACTTCCGTGCGTCGTGAAGCACGGCGCTGCGCGATCCACCTCTACGTCCAGCTCATCAAGGACGACCTGCCTCAGACCCAACGAACCTCGGCCCTCAGCCGGATCCGAACCGCTGTTCGGACCCACGGCGCTCAGCTGTTCAAACACAAACGAGTACTTCGGTCGACCCACCGCCCGGCAACGGTACTCGACGTTGCCGCGGAGTCGGAGCTCGACCGCATCACAACCGGAGAACTGCAGCAGCAGACTCAAGGTCTCCCGCAAGAACTCACCCCGCGGACTTCCCCTGTTCGCCAAATGCATGATCTGCCGCGAAACCGAGATGAAGCCCCGGAGGGACTTGCGTGTCGGTTGCAGCGGCTCGCCTGCACTCATGTCGGTACGGTCTTCGGGTTGTGTTGACAGCTGCGCGATAGCGTCAACAAGCGCGGTGTCTCCGCTTATTCATCTAGGGCACCGTTCGTGCCACAGTATCTCCCGGCAGCAACCTAATCAGCCCCGGGGAGCTTTGGAAGCGGGAGGGCCTTCGCAGCCTCCGTCAAGACAACGGTCTACCCCGCCCACGCGGTGAGGCCATCAACTTGCGATAGGTGGACACACCGCAAAACACATCGGCTAGCCGCTCCGCCACGCGCTGCCCCGTAAGCCGCATCGTGACGGGCCTTATTTTCCGTGGCAGGAACAGGAGCCGCGCGAGGCGACGCCCTAGCCTGATCTCATCGAGCATGGTCTCCTGTAGTCCTGCATGGTACAGCGCCTTCGCATCCTGAGGATCCGAACCCGTCTCCCACAGGATACGCGCCGCCAGCCGGCCACTGCGAACGGCGAAGCTGATCCTCTCCGCCTCGCCAGCGACGTGTGCAAGATTCCGCGTCCACATCGTCTCCTCTTCGGAAAGCGCAACACAGACCGGGCCGAGGCCGCCGGGTCCGAACACCGAGGAGGCACACAATGAGGTTGTCAGCAACGCTCACGATTCTGGCCGCCGTGGCCATCGGCTACACGGCCTGCACCACGCACATGGCGTCTAAGACGGAAGAAGCCGACCAAAGCACCGAGCCGGCCGCGACACCGGCGGCTCCAGTGACGCTACAGGAGGCCGAGCTCAAGGCCCGCAGGAAACTCACGGTTGGCGGCCTCGTCGCTGCCGACGCCGTGCGTGCGGGGGACGAAGGTCTGCCCGGCCGATACAACCCCGACTTCAACACGGAGGGCTACGACCACATCGTGGAGAACCCGTTCCTGAGCGTGGACTCCAATCCACTCTCCACCTTCTCGATCGACGTCGACCGCGCGTCCTACAGCAACGTTCGACGCTTCATCAGCCAGGGGCAGCGACCACCTGTAGACGCGGTCCGTATCGAGGAGATGATCAACTACTTCTCGTACGACTATCCCCAGCCGGAAGGCGATCACCCCTTCTCCATCACCACCGAGATTGCCACCGCACCGTGGAATTCACTCCACCGGCTAGTCCGCATCGGAATTCAAGGCCAGCAGGTCGACACGGACGACCTTCCGCCCAGCAACCTGGTATTCCTGCTCGATGTCTCCGGTTCGATGCAGAGTCCCGACAAGCTCCCGCTCCTCAAGGCGGCGTTCCGCATGTTGGTGAACGAGCTGCGGCCCGAGGACCGGGTAGCGATGGTCGTATACGCCGGCGCTGCGGGTCTGGTCCTGCCGTCGACGCCGGGCGACCAGAAAGACGTGATCCTCGACGCGCTGCTCGCCCTAGAGGCCGGCGGTTCCACGGCCGGCGGAGCCGGAATCCGGCTCGCCTACGACGTGGCCCGCGAGAATCATATCGACGGCGGCAACAACCGCGTGATCCTCGCCACGGACGGCGACTTCAACGTCGGCGCTTCCAGCGACTCCGAGATGGTCCGCCTGATCGAGGAGAAGCGAGAGCAGGGCACGTTCCTGACCGTACTCGGTTTCGGCACCGGCAACCTCCAGGATTCCAAGATGGAGAAGCTCGCCGACCACGGTAACGGGAACTTCGCCTATATCGACAAGCTGACCGAGGCGCGGAAGGTTCTGGTCGAGGAGATCGGCGGCACGCTGCTGGCCATCGCGAAGGACGTGAAGATCCAGGTGGAGTTCAACCCAACCAGGATCGCGGCCTACCGCTTGATCGGCTACGAGAACCGCCTGCTGCGTAACGAGGATTTCGACGACGACACCAAGGACGCCGGCGAGTTGGGGGCCGGACATTCGGTCACCGCGCTCTACGAGGTAATCCCGGTGGGCGTCGACAGTCCGGTAGAGGTCCAGGGCGTGGACAGCCTGCGCTATCAGTCGGGCCGTAAGACACGCGCCGCCTCCGGTTCGGACGAGCTGTTGTACGTCAAGCTCGAGAGATCTCAGGTTTGTCAGTGCGGTAGCCGGCTTCGGCATGCTGCTACGGGACTCGGAGTACTGCGGCGACCTGACGCTGGCCGACGTGATCGAGTTGGCGGAGAACTCGACCGGCGAGGACCGGGGAGGTTACCGCGCCGAGTTCATACGGCTGGTGGAAGCCATGAAGAGCATGGAGCTGTTGACGGAGCGGGTTACCGAGTAGGACCGACGAGCGAGGCGACCGACGCGACGCTCGGCAACTGCCAGAAAGCCACCTGGGGCCGGAAGGAACGACACCTCCGGCCCCATCGCTTTGGGACCCGGGCGCTGCCGCCCGTCCTTTCTCGCCGCTGACGGCGCCACGCCGCTGGACAGCACTGGCGTTCTTTCACCTGATCTCCTAAGCATCGACCCCAGTCTTGAGCCGCTTCGCTCCGACCTACGATTCACAGCACTCGTGCAAGAGGTTGGTCTCAAGCAACATCCAATCGAAGTAGCGCACGTCCTTGCCGACCGCTGCGGCGTTCACCATATACTTCCTCGATGCGTTACCTTCTGACACCTTTCGGTTCATCGGGCGATGTCTTCCCGTATCTGGCCATCGGCCGCGAGCTTCGCAGGCGTGGGAACGACGTCACCGTTGTCGCAGCCGAGCCCTTTCGCGCCGCTGTGGAACAGGTCGGCCTCTCGTTTGCCTCCGGCGGCTCGAGCGATCACTACGACGCGATTACGCATCATCCCGACCTCTGGCACCCGCGCCGTGGGATGCGGCTCGTCCTCCAATTGATATCGGACGCACTACGCGACCATTACGCCACGCTCTCCGACCTATACGAGCCAGGCCGCACCGTGTTAGTGGGTCACCCACTGGCCTTTGTAACCCGTATCTTCGAGGAGAAACATCGCGCGCCAGCTGCGACCATTCACATCGCACCCAGCATCTTCCGCTCCGAGTACGTCGCACCCGTTTTCGAACCGGGGTACGACCTGTCGAGGGCGCCGCGATGGTACAAACGAGGGACATACTGGATCGCCGACCGGTTCTTCCTAGATCCGCATATCAACCCATCCCTAAACGCCTTTCGGGCGGAATTGAACCTGCCAGCGGTCGGGCGTGTGTTTCACTCCTGGATCCACTCACCGCGGCTGACGATCGGGATCTTCCCGGACTGGTTCGGGCCGCCACAGCCGGATTGGCCACCGCCGACGCGGCTAACGGGCTTCATACTCTATGACGACGATCAAACGCAAAACATCGATCCCGAGATCGAGGATTTCCTGGTCGCCGGCGAACCGCCCATCGTCTTCACACCCGGAACCGGCAACCGTCAGGCACCCGGTTTCTTCGAAACCGCCGTGAAAGCGGTCGACCTGCTGGGGATGCGAGCCTTGCTGCTCACCGGATACCCGGAACAGCTACCGGCGCAACTCCCCCCTACGGTGCGTCACGCGTCCTACCTTCCGTTCTCCAGCGTCCTGCCAAGGTCCGCCGCCGTCGTTCACCACGGCGGAGTCGGCACCTGCGCCCAGGGGTTGGCCGCCGGCATCCCGCAACTCACGATGCCCATGGGCTTCGATCAGCCCGACAACGCGACGCGCTTGCGCCGCCTCGGAGTCGGCACGTGGCTCACGCCGCGCAAGTTCACCCCGTCGCGCCTGGCGAGCGCGCTCGAGACACTGCTGGAGAGTTCCGAGACTGCCGATGCTTGTCAGAAATACCGCCGCATGGTCCGCGAGAGTGACGCGCTGCAGGAAACCTGCTCGTTGTTGGAAGAGCTCGGCTCATAGGTCGGCCGGGGTGGGTCGTCGCAGCGAAGCTGGTTTTGCGACGCCGCGGTCACGCCCGCAGGCGTGAGCGCGGGGGAGGCCGAACCGAGACGACCCGCTCCCAGACAGAGGACAGCCTAGTCCCCGAACGTGATTCCCTGCGCCAGCGGCAGCTCGGTGCTCCAGTTGACGGTGTTGGTCTGCCGCCGCATATACGCCTTCCAGGCATCCGAGCCCGACTCGCGGCCGCCGCCCGTTTCCTTCTCGCCGCCGAAGGCGCCGCCGATCTCCGCGCCGCTCGTCCCTATGTTGACGTTGGCTATGCCGCAGTCGCTACCACGAGGTGAGAGGAACAGCTCGGCCTCGCGCACGTGCTCGGTGAAGATCGATGAAGACAAACCTTGCGGTACTCCGTTGTGCAGCGCGATCGCCTGCTCGATCTCTTCCACCGCCTGCTGCGGAGTCGAAGAGGCGCTGCCATACCCTATGATATAGAGGATGGGAGCGAAGGTCTCCTCCTGGACGATCTCGTACTCGTTCTTTGCCGCGGCGATGCACGGCTTCACGTAGTGGCCGCCCGGGTAGTCCGGCCCGTCCAGCGGCTCGCCTCCGCACAGAATCTCGCCGCCTTCCTGCTGGACACGCTCGATCGCGTTCTGTAGGTCCTGAACCGCGTCCCTGGTCACCAGCGGTCCCATGAGAACGTCTCGATCGCGCGGGTCGCCGATGCTGATTCCCTCGTACGCTCTCACCAGGCGGCTGACCAACTCGTTCCTCAAGGACTCGTGCACGATGATGCGCCGCGTGCTGGTGCAGCGCTGACCGGAAGTGCCCACGGCGCCGAACAGGATCGTCCGCAGCGCCATATCCAAGTTGGCGGTGGGCGTCACGATGACCGCGTTGTTACCACCCAGCTCGAGGATCGTGCGGCCCAGTCGCTTGCCGACGACCGATCCAACCCGATAGCCCATCTTGCAGCTGCCCGTCGCCGACACGAGCGGAATACGCTTGTCGTGCAGCAGACGGTCACCCACCGTCGAGCCCTTCCCGACTACCAACGAGAAGATCGCCGGGTCCACGTCGTTTTCGCGGGCGACCTGCTCGGCGAGCTTGATGCACGCGATCGCTGTGAGCGGCGTCTGGCTCGACGGCTTCAACACCACGGCATCGCCGCAGACGGCGGCGATCGTGGTGTTCCAGCTCCATACCGCCACCGGGAAGTTGAACGCCGTGATGACGCCGACGACCCCGAGAGGGTGCCACTGCTCGAACATCCGGTGGTCCGGCCGCTCTGACTGCATGGTCAGCCCGTACAGCTGCCTTGAGAGACCGACGGAGAAATCGCAGATGTCGACCATCTCCTGGACTTCGCCTTCGCCCTCAGCGATGATCTTGCCCATCTCCAGCGTAACGAGCTGGGCGAGATCGCTCTTGACCTCGCGCAGCCGGTTCCCCAGCTGGCGGACGACCTCCCCGCGCCTGGGGGCCGGGATCTTCCGCCATTGCAGGAACGCTTCGTGAGCCCGCGCAACGATCTGATCGTATTCCTCCTCCGTGACCTGCTGCACCGTCGCGATCCGCGAGCCATCGATCGGGGTGATGACCTCGAGCTCCGGCCCGCTCCCTATCCACTCACCGCCGAAGCCACCGGGGTTCACGTCCTCGATGCCAAGATTCTTCAGAAAATCCGTTCCTTTGGACATACGGGCACCTGCCTGTCTAGCAGTAGTTTTCAGGCGCGATTCGCGCCGATTGGGGCAAGTTCAATCGGATGACAACCGGGATTCTACACACGGGCCGCTCGCGCGGCTAGCCGGGAACAGGATCGTCGGCAGGCTACGGCGGCGAACCGTACCGCTGCAGGTAGGCCCGAAGGTCCCCGACGTCGTACCTGCCGTTCCGGTTGTTCGACTGATCGAGGAAATCCTGCTCCTGCCCGGTCAGGGGATTGGTGCTGTCGAGCAGCAACGGCCCCAGCAGCCTAGCCAGCGAGATGGTACCGGTCGACACCAGCAGTCGGGCCGAGCCGCCGGTCAACAGCACTTCGTAGATGTTGACGCCGGACTCGTCGCCCAACCCGGCGTTCAGCCGCGTCGACGGTTCCGTGAGAGACGTGAGACCGTCTGCGCCCAAGGCCCCGTAGGCATCGCCCGGTTCGCCGCGGTTGCCACCCTGTGGATGCGTCTTGACCAGCGTGCTGTCGCCATCCGCCTCGAGCAACTGCACTCGATACACCGGCAGACATTCGGCGCAGGGCCGCCAGGGGAGCGTGTCGTTGACGCGATGGACCAGGACGCCTGCCGCCGGGAGGTTCACATCGAACCCGATCCGGTCCCGGTACTCGATCAGCAATCGCTCCGCTTCGCCGATCGGCACCTCGAGAACCCTGCCGCTGGTCTGGACCGGCGGCAGCGTGACTTCCGCTAGCTCGACCTCACCCAGCTGGTCGATCTGGTCCAGCCAGCCCAGCCGCTTCTTCTCCCACGCCCCCATGTGGGTGGGCTTTCGCCAAGCGACGCGCGGCTGGTCGACCGGCCCGCAGCCCCAGGCGCCCGCCGCCATCAGCGACCAACACCCCTCCACCCACCGCCGCTGTTCGGGGAGCAGGCCGTCCACCGGGTGGTAGAAGTCCGGCAACCCGAGCAGGTGGCCGAACTCGTGAGCGATGGTCGTGACGGGAGCGATCGACGCCCCTTCACAGTCGGCGATGCTCTGAATGAAGTATGGGTCGATGATCACAGCGGTGCCGTCGGGCCGCTGGTCGTCCGTCTCGAACGCCTGGCCGGCCGCCGCGCTGATGCCCCAGAAGTGCGGCCAGATCCCGGGGCCACCGCAAGACGCCGCGATCTCGAGGAAGTAGAACGCGATGGCGTCGACGATCCCGTTATCGTCTCCGCTGTTGGGGATGTTGTCGGGTCCGTCGTTGTCGAACTGGCCGAAGTCGATGCCCGGGTCGACCAGCGACAACGCCTCGACCAGATACTCGCCAACTCGTGCGTCGCCGCCGAGACCCCACTCGCTACCGACGACCTCCTCACGTGTGAGGCTGGTACGAACCCACGGCGTCGCGTCACCGGCGACGTAAAGCCGCCCGCCCGAGACCTCCGCGTAGTATTCCCGCAGCGTGCCGTCCGCGGCCGGCCCGGTGAAGAGGGCCTGGCGCAACGCCTCGGCGGATATGTGCGGCTCGGGCGAATCGGAGAAGAGCGCCGGTACGGCCACCAGCGGCATGTCGCCGGCGACGGGTTGCGCCATGACGATCGCCCGTTCGACGCGCGCAATCCAACCGCCCGCCATCCGCAAGGCCAGCGGCTGCTGTTGCGTGTGCTCGAGCACCGCTGCCGGCAGCGTCCGGGCAGCGCGTCCCGGCGGTACCTCGACGTACTGAGCCAGCGCCGAGCCGGGAGCGAAGAGCGCAGCGCCGGCCACGAGCGCGATCCGACTGCCCAAGCGCTTCATGATCACGCTCCCTCCACCGGTTCGACCGCGATCTCGTAACCCGCAAGCGAGGTGCGCAGACGGTTCATGGCGTCCGACACCTCGACCAGATCGAGCCGCGGTGGCCGGTTCACGTCGGTCACGCTCATCCTGAACCGGAGTTCGCCGACATCATCGAGCAGAAGCACGATCCGGGTGAGGCCACCCTCCGTCCAGTGGAACGCCTGCAAGCCTTCCTCGACTGATATTTCTGTGACCCCTTCGTCCGCCGTCTCCAGAACGGCCGCGCCCTCGGAACCATTCGGCGAAACGAGCGTTACGTCGAGGTCGCCGGGAACGGGCTGCGGCTCGGGTGGCGCGTCATCGCAGGCCACTGCCGCAAGCAGGCCGGCGATCGCCAGAGCGCGCACGGCCGAGCGAAGTCGGCCGCCGTCGGGACGCAACGCCGGAAGCGGGATACAGATCATCGGTTTCTCATGCTTGCCAATCACTATGAATAGTCTCTCGATGCGACAGTCCTAATATACGTCCGTCCTGCACTTCGCTGCGACGACCTCTTCGTGCCTGCTCACCTCATCACCGCGTCGGCTGCCTCCTCCGTCTCGAGCAGCCGACCCGTCTCCAACTCCAGCACGATCCGATCGGCGTCGTAAACGTGATCGAGTGCCGCTCGGATCGCGCGCACGTCCACCATTATGTTGCGCCCTCGCTCGGGAAGGTAGACGAAGTCGCGCGACAGCCCGTCGATGTTGCGATCGAAGTTGAGTCCCACCAGCTCGAGCCGCGGCGTCACCGCCGGCGAACCGGAATTCCCACCGTAGGTGTCGGCCGTGGAGATGAAGTTGAGCGGCGTACTCAGCTCGAGGCCCGCCGGCGGATTGCGCCAGCGTTCCGGCAGATCCCACTCGCTGCCCGGCCCATGCGAGCTGTACCGATCGTACAGCCCGAAGAAGGTGGTGTACGGCGGCGCCAAGGTTCCGTTGTACTCGTAGCCCTTGACTACCCCGTCGGTGATACGCGGTGAGAAGGTTCCGTCCGGTGGCACGCTCCTGCCGTACACCTCGAACCGGGCACGGCCCAGATCGCTCGCCAAATTGCGCTCCTCGCGCGAGTAGCGGCCGGAGGCGCGCAGGTAATCGCGATACGCGGGCAGCACGGCTGCCGTCAGGCGAATCGCCGGATCGTCCAGCGACAGCCCGCCATCGGTCACCGCCGCCGACGTACGTTCGGAATCTCCGAGGACGGACGTCTCTATCAGCGCCTTCGCGGCCTCGGCCGTCGACTTACCCTGCAGCGCGACTCGCGTTATCTCGTGTTCGGCTCCCAGATAGCTATGGAAGTCAGTAAGCCGCGCCCGCATCAGGTCACGCTCCAGCTGCACCGGCAGATCGCCGATGGCGAGCAGCCTTCGCTTCACGGCTTCTACCGTGTCAGCCGGTGCGGCGCCGGCCTGCGCTGCCAGGTAGGCATGCGCCGCCACCGCGCGCCGCAAAGTCGCGGACTCGTAGGCCGGGCTCCCCAGAGAGTAGAACGCCCCGTAGGCCGCGGCCAGCGACCTCTTTCCGTTCTGGATCTCGGCAAGGCCAGCGAAGGCCGCCCCATAGCGCGCGTTGAGCTGCGCATCCTCGCTGATCGCCATCCGCAGGCGACGCTCGGCATCCCACTTTCTCATCATCATTGCCGGATCCCTGAGCGCAGCGAGCTGACCCGTCCGCGCCTTCAGGGAGTTCGACAGCCCGAACATCCGGTTGCGTATGTTCATCGCCGCGGCTCGCTCGGGCTCTGCACGCCTGAAGTCACCCAGCGCTTCCAAACGACTCACGTAGAAGCCGATCCGCGTGGGCACCTCCACATCGCGCTGATACTCGAGTTGCGCGATCGTCCTCAGCCTGTTCGTGGAGCCGGGATTGCCGATGACGAAGACGACGTCGCCCTCCTCGATCCCTTCCTGGCTCCAGCCCAGATAGTGCTCGGGTTGGTAGGGTCGCCCCTCATCGTCGTAGACCCGCAGAAAGGCGAAGTCGAGATAGTAGCGCGGGTAGGTGAAGTTGTCGGGGTCGCCCCCGAAGAAGCCCATCTGCAGCTCCGGCGCGACGACAAGCCGTACGTCCGTGAAGCGGCGGAACACGTAGGCTGAATAGCGGCCTCCGTGATAGAGCGGGACGAGTTGCACCCAGATCGAATCCCCGCGCTCGGCGTACCGTTCCTTCAGTCGTGTTCCGATCGCGTTCAGCGTCTCGCGTTCGATCCGCCCCCGCTCCTCGCCTGTCTGGGCCCGATCGATGGCCGTGAACACCTCCTCGCTTACGTCCTCGATGACGATGAGTTGGTCGGCATACGTGCGTGCATCCCGGCGCTCTTCCTCCAGCGACCGCGCGTAGAAACCATCGTCCAGCAGGCTTTCCCCCCCTCGCGTGACCCGCGTAATCGCGCCGCGTACGCAGTGATGGTTCGTCGCGACCAGGCCGTTGGGCGAGACGAAAGACGCAGAACAGCCGGGGATGCGTAGCACAGACAGTCGCGCCTGCTCGAACCACGCATCGGTGGCGTTGAAGCCGTAGGTCTCCGTGAAGTACTCGCTAGGCGCGTACTCGAACGTCCACATCTTGCCGAAGTCGAAGCGACCGGCACGCACCGTGTCGAGATCGGCTCGCCCGGTCTGTGCCCTGGCCGGGCCAAAGACGGCGCACAGAGAGACGGCCAGCGCTGCCAGCAGACCAGCGGACTTGCCGCAGCGGCTCGGACCATTGCTCACAACCTTGAATTCCATCGTACCTGTCCGGTTAACCATTTGTAGGATAGGCGCTCCCGAAAGCCGGCCCGTTACACGGGCCGCCGCCATTCTATCATCTGGCCGGCCGCACAGCTACCCGGCGACCTTCGTGCAGCTTCGTTCTAGGCGTATATAAGGGAGGGTACTCGGCGACGACTGGAAGAGAGGGCCTCCGGCTAGCGGAATTCGCCGGCGGTGATCGACGCGGGCGTGACGAGCCTGCCAACGCCGGGTGCATCCCCCTCGATGCAGAATAACGTGAATGACGGAGCCGTTTGCACGGCGGGCCTCAGCTCGATCACCGCTGTGCGTAGCTGAGATATCCCCAGCACCATCAAGCTGGCGATACCGCACAGCGGGGCTAGCAGCCCGGAAACCTGCTCGACGGGCAGCCCCGAGGTGACGTTGAAGGTACTGGCAGCGAATACGGCGAGGGCTATCACCATCAGACCGAGCGCTCCACGGGAGGCGAGAATGGTCTTTCGGTACCTCGTCAGAAACAGAATCGCCGTGACGCCTGCAAGCAGGATAATCCCGTCTATCGGATGATCCTTGAACGGCAAGTGGCCCAAGAACCTCAGGTTGCGGCCCAAGGTTCCGTGTATCCTCAGGACCTCATCGGCGGCCAAGAAGCCTATCACGAAGAAGACGAAGATGAAGAATCGACCCGGTTCGAGTGCCGAGCCCTTCTTCATCCACGCGAGCGCGATGCCGAAGGTCAGTGACGCGATCGCGACCGCCGCGAGGATGAACGCCTTCACGAGGTCCCTTTCCACCTGACGCTCGGCCCCGACGAAAAGAGTAAACGAGTCCATTAGGCCCACCTTATAGGCGGGACCTTGGGACTGAGACAGGTACTGGCCCTTGCCAAATACCATCCAGCCGTCCACCACGCTGAGAAAACCGATCAGCGGCGCGATGAGTACAACGCTCAGCGCGATGAACAGGAGAAAGAGCTTTCCCCAGGAGCGCGGAAACTCCAGTTTGGACTTCATCTCCTCTTTCTCGCTCCTACAACTGCCGACCTTCCTCAGGCGGCAACGTCGATCGCCCCGCCGCCAGCCTTACCTCCGAGATGGCCAAAGAACCACCCCAGAGTGGACTGTTCTCCTGATCCAGACGGCTGTAGCTGGCCCAGAACCCGCAGGATCGATCCCGCAGCGATTCTGGTCAGTGTTCCGTCCTTCAATGTCGACCAGGCAGAGGTTGTGCCGGCCAACAAACCGGCAAAGCAATTCGCATGCCGCTGTCCTGTTGGAGAATTGCCCCTGCGACGCGGCATTCTCCACCATACGGCGGGCGCCCATAGAGCGGCTCATCACCTTCACCCTCAAGGAATTCCGGGCCCAGGCCCGAGTGCCACCAGGCGGATCCACCGCGCCGACGCTGCTGTTTTGTATGTAAGCTAAGTTACATGTGCAGCACGCGAGCCACGGCTTCGTGCATCGGCTCGACGCAGGTGTGATCTGATCGGAAGGTGACTCGATGGGGGACCAGACCCCCCGAAGGCGGCTGAGGTATGTTGGTCTAGTCGGCGCCGACCTGAGCTCCCGCGCCGACCAGCACCGGCGTGTCCGACTCGCTTCCGTCGCTTCCGTTCCCTCCGACGCTTAGCCCCTCTAGGCGGGGTGTCGCCGGGACACGGGTCCGGTCAGTCGACGGCCTGGCGAACCTGTCGTCTAATGCCGCGGCCACATGCCGAAGGCCCAGCTTCATCACAGCGGCGATCGTGCACATCCAGAAGAGCAACTCAGACACCTGCTCGACCGAATGCCTGAAGACCTGGCTGACAGCGCTCACCATGAAGAAGGCCACCGCCGTGTCCAACAGCACGAGCGCGCCCCGAGAAGCGAGGATGGTCTCTCTGAACCTTGCCAAGAACAGGATCGCCGGTAGGGCATAGAGAACTATGATCAGGTCCTCGGGACGCTCGAAGTATGGCAGGTCCGTCAACATCATGTAGTGGTCGACGGTCGCGTGGATTCCCAACAGCTCGTCGGCGGCCAAGAAGCTCATCCCGATGAACATCAGGAGGAAGAAGCGGATGGACTCGTGACGCAGCCCGCGCCTCATCCATGCCAGCATGACGCCGAACGTCAAAGAAACGAATCCGATCCCTGCCAGAATGAACGCGCTCAGCACGCCCTTGCCTAACTGATGATCCGGATCAGCGAACAGCGTGGACGAATCGATGAGGATCTTGTCCACGAGCCCTTGCGTTTGCGAAACGAGTTGGCCCTTGTCCAAGAACCCGTGGTTCTCCAGCAGCGTTAGGAAGCCAATCACGGGCGTGACGAGGACAATACCCAGCGCGACACACAGCACGCAGAGTCTAACCCAGCGGGGCGAGTACCGTTTCATC
>JBDHHL010000125.1:0-10923 GCA_039589375.1 Gemmatimonadota bacterium
GTAGTTGGCGGTCAGCGCACCGAGGTCGACGTCGACCCAAGCGCGCACAGTGGACATATCGTGCATAACCATTGAGAGTTGCAGCCGTCTCTTGGCGGCCGCCTTAATATGCAACAAAAGTCGCCTACGGCTAGTGGCCCCGGCAGGTAGGCGGCGTGAGCGCTCTGACCGCGAGGCGCGCTTGTCGGAACCCTCCGCGAGTACCATCGTGTCGAGGCATCGGAACCGCCAACGAGTGACAGACATGACAGACCAAGACAGATCCCGAAGTCGAGCGGAGGCCGAACCGGTCCTCGACCGAGCCCTGGACCTGGTTCGCTTTCTGCGGGCCGGCTGCCCGTGGGACGCCGCCCAGACGCCGGTTTCGCTGACGCCCTACCTGTTGGAGGAATCGCTGGAGCTGGCCGACGCGATCCTCGACGGGGCCGAAGACGCCAAACTGCGGAGCGAGCTAGGCGACCTGCTCCTTAACGTCGCCTTCCAGATCGTGGTAGCCGAGGAACGAGGCGGCTTCACGGCCAGGGACGTGATCGAGACGCTCGAGGAGAAGATGCGGCGACGGCACCCACACCTTTACGGCGACGCCGAAGAACGCCCCCACTGGGAGGCCGAGAAGGCGAACGAGCGGGACAGCACCGACGTGTGGCCAGCCGGCTCGACCCGCTATCGCGAGCCCAACGCGTTCAGGACCGAGCCGCCGGAGTCGGCTTCGATTGGGATCACGCCAAAGACGCGTTCGAGAAGGTCCACGAGGAAGTGGACGAAGTGGCCGCACACCTCGAGTCCGGAGACCAGGGCGCCCTGGAACAAGAGCTGGGCGATCTACTCTTCGCCGTCGTCAACGTCGCACGCCTATCGGGCCTCCACGCGGCTACGGCGCTCCGCCTTGCCAATCGGAAATTCGAGCGCCGATTCGCGCGTCTGACGGAGCTGGCTCAAGTTCGGGGACTGAAGCTGGGAGAAGCGACGCTGGAGCAGCTAGACGGGTTGTGGGATGAGATCAAGGAAGACAGTTGAGGCGGTTGAGTGTTTGTCGTGCTTTGAATGTCGTATGTCGAATATCGAACAAGGAATTTCCAAATGAATTTCGAAATTCGAAATTGGCTGTTGGAAATTCGATATTCGAAGCGCGCCAGCCTACGGCGCGCCCGCCCTATGGGTAGATTCGATTGAGAGTGCGCGGGTAAGCTATGCACTCGCGGATGTGGTGCACACCACAGATCCATGCCACGGTCCGCTCCAGTCCCAAACCGAACCCGCTGTGCGGGAAAGTGCCAAAGCGGCGCAGGTCCAGGTACCACCTGTAGGCATCCTCGGGTAGATCTTCCTCGCGAATCCGCGCTAGCAGCCGTTCGTAGTCGTCCTCGCGCTGGCTGCCTCCGATGATCTCACCGTAGCCCTCGGGAGCTATCAGATCGTCACACAGCACGGTCCGCGGGTCGTCCGGGTTCTCCTTCATGTAGAAGGCTTTGGCCTGCTTCGGGTAATTGTACACGAAGACGGGCTTGTCGTAGTCCTCCGCGACCACTGTCTCGTCTTCGGCGCCCAGATCGTCACCCCATTTTATCGAGGAGCCGTGCGCCTGCAGCTTTCCGACCGCATCCTCGTAGGAGACGCGCGGGAAGGGTGGCCCTACAAGCTCGAGCCCCGAGACGTCGCGCTCCAGATTCTCCTCGAGGTCAGCGCGGCAACGTTCCACAGCCCGGCCCACGATGTAGCTCACCAGGTCCTCCTGCAGCCGCATGTTGCATTCGCTGTCGCACCATGCCATTTCCGGTTCGAGCATCCAGAATTCCGTCAGATGTCGGCGCGTCTTCGATTTCTCGGCGCGGAACGTCGGGCCGAAGCAGTATACGCGCCCCAGCGCCGCGGTGTTGGCCTCGTTGTAGAGCTGCCCGGTCTGCGCCAAGTACGCGGTTCCGAGGTCAAAATACTCGGTCTCGAAGAGGGTGCCCGCCGATTCCCCGATGGCGCCCGTCAGGATAGGCGTATCCACGTTGACGAATCCCCTATCGTACAGGAAGTCGCGGATAGCCTTCACCACCTCGTCGCGCACCCGCATGATCGCTACCTGCCTGGGGCTTCGCAGCCACAAGTGCCGGTGCTCCAGCAGAAACTCGATCCCATGCTCCTTGAGCTGTATGGGATAGTCATCGCTCGACGGCCCGACGACCGCCAGACCGGTCAGCGACAACTCGAATCCGCCCGGCGCTCGCCGGTCCTCGCGCACCAGGCCCGTGGCGGCGAGACTGGCTTCGTAGTCGACCCCCTCCACGGCGGCCCAGACGTCCGCCGCCACGTCCCCGGCGCTCAGGACAGCTTGCACGACACCGGTGCCATCCCGTACGATGAGGAACGAAACCTTTCCGCTGGAACGTTTGTTGTGTAGCCAGCCGTGAACGGTGACCTCTTGACCGACGTGGGCGGCCAGTTCGCTGATGTAGACGTCCTTAGGCATGGACCGATGCGCTGTAACCAGAGGGACACTCGGTTGTCTTGTAACGATAACTACTTCGAGGTGAGCCAACCCGATTCGGGCTGCACCACCGCTCGGGCGCCGAAACTAGAGGCCATCCGCGGTGGTGTCAATTTCACGCCCGACGGTCGCGTCGCGGTCGTCTTGCTCGCCACGGCGATACTATCACTGTTTGCAGGCTGCTCTACACGGCCCCGGCCGGCTCCCGTGGACGAGGGCGCATTCTGGCCCACCTACATGGGAACTCCGTCACGTGCCCCATTCGCGGAACAGCAGATCGCCAGCGAACCGCCGACGACGCTGTGGTCGAGCGGCGTGGGCCCTGCGATCCGTGGCGTCCCGGTGGTGACGGACGAGGTGATCATCGCGGCCAGCACAGATCGCAAGATCCAGACGATCAGCCGGCTGGACGGATCGGTGCTCTGGCGCAGAAAGCTCGATGGCCCGCCAGTCGACCCTCTGGTCATAGGGGGTGTCATATATACGGCCACCGAGGATAAGGGCAGGCTGCGGGCACTGGAAGTCGTCGAGGGTGACGAGATCTGGAAGCGGGATTCGCCCAGTGTCGCGACTCCGATCAGCGTCATCGGCGACACGCTCTACGTCGCGGCGGAGGACGGCTCCGTCCTCGCTCTCGTTTCTGGCATGGAGGAATTGTGGCGCGTCTACTTCCGTCGAGTGGCCAGCGCCGGCCCACTCGTGCTGGACAGCCTGGTCGTCTACGTGGCCTACGACAGTGTGTTCGTCCTAAACCGCAGCGACGCGACTCTCCTTTCCAGGGCGAGCAGCTCTGAGATCTTCGTCGGCGAGCCGGCAAGCGATGGCCAGGCGCTCTACCTAGCCACCGAGCGTGGATCGATCTACGCGTGGCGGCTGCCGGACCTCGAATTCCTCTGGCAGGCCTCGGGCTTCGGCAACTTCGTCTCGGGACCGGTCGTGGCAGGCGGGGACGGATACATCGTTTCACGGTCGGGCGAGTTGGTCAGGTTCGACCCACAGGACGGCTCAGCGGCGATCATCGCGCGGCTGGACGATGCCGTGGTCGCCCTGCCGACGGTCGTCGCGAACGGGCTGCTCCTGGGAACCCTGGGGGGGCGCCTGCACTTCTGTAGAAGGAACGGAGAGGCGGTCTGGGACGTAGAACTGGAAGGCTCGATCGAATTGCCGGTCATCGTGCACGAGGGGCGAATCGTAGTGCCAATGTACAGCCAGCGGGGTGGAGCGTTAAGTTCAGGGTCTCAGGGAAGACTCGTGGAGCTGAGATGAAGAAGGTCCAGTACATCCTGATCCCTCTCCTGCTCGTCGCAGCCGTGGCCGTGCGGCCCGCATCGGCCCAGACGGGCGCGGAAACCACGACGCTCGCGACATCCCTTTCGCCGGTCTACCACCCCACCCTCGATCTGGCTCTCGTCGACTCTGCCGCGTCGGCCGGATCAGCCGCTCCTCTGCCCTTACCGAAGTACGGAAGCTGGGTCGGAATAACTAAATGGGTGACCCTGGCCACAGCGATTGGACTGGGTACGGCCGGTGTCATGCTCCACAAGGACGCGAACGAGATGTTTCTCCGACTCGACGTCCTCTGCAACGCCAACCCCGAGACCTGCCGCGACCGGGACTCAGACGGATCCTATGTGGACCCGCTGTTCGAGCAGATGTACGAGAGCGTTCTCAAGAAGGACCGGCAGGCGCGGGCCGCTTTCATCGGCTCCGAAATCACTTTCTTCACCAGCGTCTTGCTGTTCATAGTCGACTTCCAGAAACGCGGCGGGCCTGGCAACGTACCCTACGATCCCGACTCCGAGAAAGCCGACCTGCAGTTCACCGCCGTCCCGGGCGAAATAACCCTCCGATACTACTTGCAGTGACGCTTGTAACTCATTGCAGCACTGATTTTTACACATCTACACCTAACCTACATCGTACAACTTCAGTTGCTCCCTGTAGCGGGTGCGAAGCGCCTGGCTAAGAGCGCCATGTTCCCGCCCTCCCAGCGACGGATCGGCACCGATGATCTCGGCCGCTGTGTCCCGCGCGGAATGGAGCAAGGCCTCATCGCGCTCCAGATCGGCGAATGCAAACTCCGGTAGGCCGTGCTGCCTGGCACCGAAGAAGTCACCGATCCCCCTCAGACGGAGGTCAGCGCGAGCGATTTCGAAACCATCGTTAGTCGAAGCGAAGATCCCGAGTCGCTCGGCCGGGCTGCGACCGCCGTACAAGACCACGCAGTAGCTCTGGTCGCCCCCCCTGCCCACCCGGCCTCGCAGCTGGTGCAACTGCGACAGCCCAAACCTCTCGGCGCCCTCGATCACCATGACCGTGGCATTGGCGACGTCGATCCCGACCTCGACTACGGTCGTAGAGACCAGCACATCGATTTCGCCCGCTACGAAACGCCGCATTTTCTCGTCCTTCTCAGTGGCGGGCATGCGGCCATGAATGAGGGCGATCCGGAGATCGGAGAGCACTTCCGAGGAGAGGTGGTCGAACGCTTCCGTCGCGGAGCGGACATCGAGGTTCTCCGATTCCTCGATCACGGGGTGGACGACGTACGCCTGTCGGCCCGCCGCGACTTCTTGACGGACGAAGTCGAAGACGCGCGTTCGAGCCGATTCCCTGCGCAGCACCGTCTTGACCGGTCGGCGGCCCGGCGGCAGTTCGTCGAGCACAGAGATGTCGAGGTCGCCATAGAAGGTGAGGGCCAGCGAGCGCGGGATAGGTGTCGCGGACATCACCAACACGTCGGGCGTGACGCCGGCCTGACGGAGTTGCAACCTCTGGCGCACCCCAAACCTATGTTGCTCGTCGATGACGGCGAGTCCCAATCGGTGATATCCAACATCCTCCTGGATCAGCGCGTGTGTCCCAATTACCAGTTCGGCCTTGCCCGACTTGATCCGCTCGATCCCATCGCGGCGCGCCTTGGCCGTCAGGCCTCCGCGCAACAATTCGACGCATACCGGTAGTTCACTCAGCATGCCGGTCACCGTGGCATGATGCTGCTCTGCGAGAAGCTCGGTGGGCGCCATCAGCGCTGCCTGATATCCGTTCTCTATCGCGCGCAGCATGGCGAACAGCGCGATGACGGTCTTCCCGCTGCCAACGTCGCCCTGAAGCAGCCGGTTCATGGGCCGAGGTTGCAGCATGTCCTTGGAGATTTCGGCCAGTACCTTCGCTTGCGCGGCCGTCAGCTCGAACGGCAGCGACTCGGAAAAGGGCCGCACGAGCGTGCTCTTCCGCTCGAAGGCTATTCCGGGCCGGCGTTCCCGGTTCTCGAAGCGAGCCCGTGCATAGAGTACCTGCAGGATGAACAGCTCCTCGAAGGCGAGCGTCCGGCGAGCTTCCTCGGCATGCCGCAGCGTCGCCGGGCGGTGTAGCCATTCGAGCGCGTCTCGCACCTTCGCCAGGCCCAGCCGGTCGCGGACGTCTGGTGGAACGACTTCTTCTTCCTTCGCCGCCTCGGCGAGCAGCGCATCCATGTTCTGCTGGATGATCTGGCGGATTTGGCGGTGAGTGAGGTTTGCGGTCGCCGGGTAGACCGGGAACACCTTGCCCTCCTCTCCTGCCGCATCGCCCGAGCGCGCGAGGACCGTGAATTCTCGGGGTTGGATCTGGCGTCCGTGGAAGAGGCGCACGGGCCCCGAGACGAGCAAGGTGTCGTCCTTGCGAATCGTGCGGTCGAGGAAAGGCTGGCCGGGCCACGAGCACTCCACGAGGCCAGACGAGTCCTTGATCACGGCCTGGAACACGCGAAGACCGCGACGCGTGGGAATCACGCCTTTGGATACGACTTTACCTATGGCGGTGGCGTCCATCCCGGGCGCGAGCCTGGCGATCGGCGTCACGGTGGTCGCGTCCAGATAGCGGTGAGGCGCGTGGCGCAACAAATCCCTGACGGATCGGATGCCCAGCTTTCCTAGCGCCTCCGCCCTGCGCGGCCCCACGCCTTTCAGGTACTGCACCGGCCGATCAAGGCTGCCGGGCTTACTCACGTAGACCTCCCGCCCCACGTCACTAGAGCAATCCGCTCACGCGCCTAACGGCCCATTCGGCGCAGAAGAGCGCGATGAGAACCAGGTACGGCCAGCCGAGCGTGGCCAGGCCGCGAGACTGGCCCGCGCCACCCGATGGAGCCGCCACAGACGTCGCGGCCATCACCTCGGCTGATAATGATATGGGCCTCGGCAGTAGTTCGTCAGAAAACGCCTCAACCTCAGCGGGACCCTCCGCAGCGGCAACGACGCCCTCGTCTCGGTAGGCCCGAGCCCGATAGCGATACCGGGCAGGCGGCAGCGAAACCGCCAGCGAATCGCCCGCCGCCGCGGTTCCGGCAAAGGCCTCCTGACCGTCCTCCGTTTGCAGTACGATCGTCAGAGAGTCCAAACCCTCCAGAACCGTCCACCTCAGCTCCTCGCCGCGAGCGACGATTCGCCTGCGGGGCTCGAGCCCGCCGTGGCCCCTCGATTCCCGGGCCAGCAGCCAACCGGCGACGCCGGTCCACATGGTCCGGTAGAGCTGGCGACCGGGGCCCGGACGAAACGCCCACCTCCAGTATCCTTCTGCGGCGGCTACGGCAAATCGACGTCTCCCTTGGAAGCCGAATGCGATGGCCGGTCTCGGCTCCCCCCTTCTGGCCCTCTGCAGAGCGAGCGGTACCCAAGACCGATCCGCCTGGATGGTCCGGACCCCCAGCAACGGCGGCATTTCGTCGATCGCGACTCCACTGAGGTCGAGAGCCAGCGGAGAACTCGGGATGTCCGGGGATGCGTACCATTCTCCTGCGGCAGGCTGCCCGACCCGTACTTCCCACCCCGGCAGATCGAAACCGCGTCTCCCGGCCGCAAGCACCAGGACACGGGATGCATTCTCGACGAGGTCTCTGGCCCACTCGGGCGCATCGGCACCGAAGCCGTGTATCACGAGCAGCGGTGCCGCCAGGGCGCGCCGGCGGACGTCAGAGCGCGGCACCCGCCGATAGCCATCGAGGTTCACCAGACTGTCCGCGAGCCAGAGATAGGCGGTCGTCGGCGCGTCCGTGAGCCGGTCAAGGTTCGGGACCAGAAACGACGGTTCCCAATCCGGCCGCAGCGAGACCAGGACGGGGCCTTCCGGCTGATCGCTGACCCGCACGTAGAAAGGCCGCCGATCGTCGCGTGGCTCCGCGTCCGTCGAATCGGTAGACAGCCGCACAGCGAATCGTCTGTAGCCGGAACGTCCGGTAACTGGAAATTGCAGTCGAACCGTGCTGAAGCGCTCCCCCTCTGGCACCGGGGCCCAAGCCCCGACGCGCACACGATCCTGCTCATCGACGACCTCGACGCGCACGCTGTCCCCATCGACGCCGCTGCCGACGATCTCAGCGTGGACCTCTGCGGTGTCGCCATTCTGTATCCAGAAGGGACCGCTAACACCAGAGATGCCCAGCCCGGGGACGGTTCCCCCAAGAGCGTTCACCGAGAGCGTGAGGCCGCGCCGCTGCGCCTCTTGAGCCGACTCCCTTGGATCCGTGATCATCCCGTCCGTGAACACGACCACACGCCTCGCACCGGCCGCCGCGGCGGCACGCAGCGCCGGCGCAAGCCGCGACTCTGCATATATCGGCTCCGCCGGCAACGAGTCTGCCCTGCCATGGCGCGGCACACTGCCGCCGAACAGCCAAACTTCCGCAAAGCGCCTCACCGAATCCGCGGCCAAGCCCCAAGCGTTCGGGCGTCCCGCAGCGAGCGACCGCGACATGCTGTACGAGGCGTCGAGAAGTGCGACCTCGTCCCGCTGGGCGGCCCGCCGCCCGGCCGGGAGCGAAGGGTTCACCAGGATCAGCCAGGCGGTCAACAGGGCCGCCGCGCGCAGGACCGCCGCCCAGCCCCATCCCGAGACGTGCTCTTCGCGCGTACGGTACCACCAGGCGGTGTATCCGACGATGACAACGCCTCCGACTAGCAGGAGTATCCACTGGAGGAGACTCATGCTAGCCGGGGCCGTGAACGCTTCTCGGTGATAGGGTCAGCACGCTCTGAGGATGAAAGTGGAAGCCAGACGACGCAAGGAGGAGATGCCGGGACGCAAATACTCAGGTACGGTCAATCGGCCCGCTTCACCACTGTCCCATTGGCACGGCTCAGCAGTCGTGAGAGCTTATCGCGAGTTCGCTTGAACTCCGCCAGCTCTCCGGACGCCACGGCTTTGCCCGACGGAAGGTTGATCTTCCGGTGGTCGACGTGGCTGCCATTGCGGAGCATCTCGTAGTGAAGGTGAGGTCCGGTGGCCAGGCCGGACAAGCCAACGTGACCGATGAGCTGGCCCTGGCGAACCTTGACGCCCGCTTTGATGCCTTTGGCGATGAAGCTGAGGTGTGCGTATCGCGTACGGTAGCCGTTGACGTGCCTGATCTCGACGATGCGTCCGTATCCACCCCACCAGCCGGCGCGGGTCACGGTGCCGTCAGCCGTCGAGTACGCGGGAGTTCCAACATCGGCGGCGTAGTCCGTGCCGAGGTGTGGCCGGTAGACCTTCAGCTTCGGGTGAAGCCGCCGGCGCGAGAAGCGCGATGAGATACGGCGGAAATCGACGGGCGCCTTCAGGAACACCATCTTCATCGATTGGCCGTCCTCATCGAAGTACTCGCGGCGCGAGTCGAGCCAGAACGCCCGATACTGCTTACCTCGATTGACGAACTCGGCCGCCAGCACCCGAGCGAATCGCACCGAACCATCGGAACGTACGTGTCGCTCGTATACCGCTCGATATGTGTCTCCTTGCCTCAAGTCGACACCGAAATCGATGCTCCACTGGAACGGGCGATAGATCCCCCACATGACCCGCTCGATCCGTTCCTGTTGCCCCATGGACTCGGCGGGCAGGGCCATTACCGAGTGGTACAGGCTGTTGGAGATCGCGCCCGCCAGCACGAGTGTGTCCACATGGATGGGCAACTCAGTCTCTTCACCCACCCATCCCAGCACATCGTCCTGGGACAGGCGCACGACTCTGTCGGCGTCGACACGCACCTCCACATCGACAAGGCTATCCCAGGCCGTACGCTGGACCTGCACAACCACACCGGACCGAAGCAGGCGAGGGTTGGCGAAGTCCCTGAGCGCGCCCACGGCACCGACGACCTCGTGTGGAGTCATCGACTGGCGGGCCAGGACCTGTGCCAGTACTTCACCCCGCCGCAGCGTATCGCTGGTGATTGTTGGCGCCACCTGGCTGTCCGAAACGACAAGCGGCGGCAGGTCTATCACGTGTCGTTCCGAACTGGCCGGGCGCCCGAGGAGTAGCGTGAGTCCGCCGGTTACTAGCAGCGCGAAGACAAGCAGGCCTCTACCCATTCCGCTCTCCGGGAGGGGATGTCTCGCCTGGCGGGACCGGTTCCGGCCTCATTGTTGCGCTGCCGCCACACATCTCAGTCCATCTGCCTCCGTATGAACGTCGGAATCTCGAGGTCACTCGGATCGGAGACCTCGAGCGGAACGACGTTGCGATCCATCGCCGGGACGCCCTTCTTGTTCGGCTTGCGGGCGGCGAAGCTCGGCCGGATCACAGGCATTGCCTCCGCATGAGTCGTCGGCTCGAATCCCGTCGCGATGACCGTGACCCGGATCTCGTTCTCGATATTCGGATCCTGGACGGTCCCGAAGATTATCTCAGCCTCGTCGCCGGCGGCGTCCCGGATCATCGTGCTAACGGTGGTTACCTCATCGATTGTAAGATCCATGCCACCAGTGATATTTATCAGCACCGCCTTGGCGCCGCAGATCGATATGTCGTCGAGCAGCGGCGACGAGATCGCTTCCTGGGCGGCTTCGTGAGCCCGGTTGTCGCCCTGGCCGCGGCCCGTGCCCATCAAGGCCGGTCCACGATTCGCCATGACCGTGCGCACATCGGCGAAGTCAACGTTCACATCTCCGGTCACGCTAATCAAGTCAGAGATGCCGCGCGTCGCCTGGAGCAGTACTTCATCCGCCTTCTTCAGCGCGTCACGGAATGTTGTACCCTTCCCGACCACGGAAAGCAAGCGCTGGTTCGGCACGACGATCACCGTATCCACCGTCTTGCGAAGCTCGGCCAGTCCGATCTCCGCCTGGTGCATGCGCTTCTTTCCCTCGAACTCGAACGGCTTCGTCACGATCGCGATGCTCAGCGCACCTAGCTCACGGGCCAGCTGTCCGACGATCGGGGCCGCTCCGGTGCCCGTACCGCCGCCGAGTCCGGCCGTGACGAAGACCAGATCCGCACCCTGCAGTACCTGAATTACTTCTTCTTTGTTCTCTTCGATGGCCTGCCGCCCGATCTCCGGGCGCGCTCCGGCGCCGAGCCCGCGCGTCAGCTTCTTGCCTATTTGGATCTTCAACCTGGCTCGACAGTTGTCCAGAACCTGGCTGTCGGTGTTCACGGCGGCGAACTCGACGCCGGGAAGATCCTCCTCGATCATCCGATTCACGGCGTTG
>JBDHHL010000126.1:0-10363 GCA_039589375.1 Gemmatimonadota bacterium
CGGGTTGAAGGGCAAGCCAGGACGCCAGGGCAAGCGGAATCAAATGCCAGCGGCGAGCGGATTGGCAGATCGACAAGATCTTGGCGCGGCGGATCTCGCGGCCCGGTTCGAGTTGTCTCACCCTCGCTCCCATCTTCCCATGACGCCCAAGACAACGACCCTGCTGTGCGGGGGATTACGGCTCGGCGGTCGCGCATCGGCCAGGCGGGGGTGCCGCGTACGCGCTCTCATGACTAACGCTCAGGACTCGATTGTCAACCTGGACGCGCCGAATGACGTCGACCTTCGGTCGAGCGGCTTGCGAGCAACTCTGACCGCGACCGAGCGCTCGCCTTTGCCCGACGTGCGGAGGTATTATGTGGAACGTACGACGACGGGCGCACGAACAATAACCCCAGGACGGCTCGAAGAGACATGAGGAAAAGCTTCAAGCTTCCAGGCGTCGACTGCCCCGACTGCGGCGCTGCGATCCGCCTCGCGGTCGCGACTCGGCGAGCGAGCCTCGACGAGGCGCGCACGACGTGCGAGCGGTGCGGCTGGCAACTCGACCTGATGGAAGAGAGCCGCGGCCAGGTCGGGAAGGCGAAGGGCAAGGTCAAACGCCTGGCGCGGTCCGTTACCGACGCCATCGTCGACGTTCGTAAGACGCTGCCCCGCGACCGATCCGAATGGAGGACGGTCATACGCAACCCTCGCCATCCTTTCACGGCGGCCGTGCTGACGGGCCTCGTGTTGATCGCCCTGGAGATGACGGGCTTCGGTGTGTTCATCGCGGTCGTCTGGATTCTCGGCAACTTGATCCTCAACCCGATCGGCTGGGTGCTGATCCCCGCCGTCGTCGCCATCGCGCTGGTTCACCGCTCTCGCTTCAGAACCGAGATACGCGAGAAGCTGAAGCAAGAGCTCGACGCACTTCACCAGCGGCGCGAAGCCGGCGAATTGACCGACGAAGAGTTCAAGGCGCAGCGCGCGGAGCTCATCGCCAAGTACTTCAGCTAGTGCGGGAGCACCTGGTGGCGTTGAGGATCCTATGCCGATCAACGCTCATGTTCCCAGTAACCGAATGGCAGACCCGCTCGAGCGGTCTTGAGCATCGCTAGAGTTTTTGTTATAGTCAAAATAGTCATATTGACTATTTCAGACCAGACACTGGGGGTCCGCCAATGCCTAAGCAGACGGTGTCTATCGCAAGGGCGAAGGCAATGCTATCTCGCTGGATCCGGGCCGCAGAAGACGGCCAACCGATCGTTATCACGCGCCACGGCAGACCAGTAGCTGCTTTGGTACGGGCTGAGGACCTCGAGCATCTCGATCGTCTTCGAGCCGCGGGGCCGGAAGGCGGCCTCGCCAGCCTGGCCGGCGGATGGGAAGGGTCGGACGAGCTGGTCACCCTAATCGAGTCGGCGGAGCGTCGCGGCCGGCGCGAAGCCGAGCCGCTGGACTGAAGATGGCTTACCTGTTCGACACGGACGCCATCTCGGAGGCCCTGCGCCGGGAGCCGTCCCAACGCTACATGGAGTGGCTGCGCACGGTTCCGCGCGAGGAGCAGTTCACCAGCGCGGTCTCGGTGGGCGAGCTCTACGAGGGAGCCGATCGCTCTCGAGAACGGGAACGCCACCTGGCCAATATAGGCGAGCGGGTGTTGAAGGCTCTGACCTCGCTGCCCTTCGACGTCGCCACGGCGCGCGTCTTCGGCCAGATCCAGGCCTATCTCGAGGATGCGGGAATTCCGTTGGCGGATGCAGATGCTCAGATTGCAGCTACTGCGGTGTACCACGGGCTCGAACTCGTGACTGGAAACCTACGTCACTTCGAGCGAGTCCCGGGGCTCAGAATCAACTCGATCCTCGCGGACTGTCGCAGGCCAGATTGACATGTCTATTAGCTCTGGATCGCTCGTCGTCCTGTTGGCGCTGACGCCGCTGCCCCTGGCCGCGCAGCAGCTGCAGCCGTCCTGGCGGCTCGATCGGCTACGCAACGAGTGCATCGACTTCGGGGTGAGAGAACAATTCGACGAAGGCGAGATCGTCTGCCGAGTGCTCGAGTTCGGCGAGCTGGGGCTTGTAGGGGAAACGAAGTTCTACTACGGGCTCTACCGCCTGAAGCTGATGCACCCGGACTTCAGCCCCGACACGCTGGAGATGGACAGCTACAACCGGCCGCCGCTCAACCAGACCGCGGTCGCCATCTTCCGCGCCACGGGCGACGGGTCCGCGGTCCTCGATTGGAAGGACGCCGCCGACTACGTCGAGTTTCTCACCTGGTTCGAAAAGCCCGAGATCGTCGAGGCGCCGTTCGGAACGGTGCTCGCCGTACCGGAACGGATTTCGGGAACGGGCGCTGCCAACGACGACAAGTACTTCCGCTGGGTCGACGGCGGCTGGCGGCTTCTGGACACGACCAGCTGGACGGCAGCCCTACGCGATTCACTTCCAGTGGGGCACCAGATCTGGAAAGGGCTCTACATCGACATCCGCAGCCTGAGACTCGAATCGGGTGTGTGGAAGGACGGCGACGCGAACTGCTGCCCTACCGGCGGTACCGTCCACGTGCAACTGAGACTGGAGGGTGACGCGCTCACCATCGCCAACCTGAAGCACCGGCCGAAGAATCAGAGCCCCAACCAGAGGAGATAGATGAATGACGGACGCGTGGCGCCGCTCGCTACTGACCCTGTTCGGCGATTCCGACCAGCTCTAGTTCGAACGTGAGGTCTTTGCCGGCTAGCGGGTGGTTTGCATCCAGCGTCACCATCGACTCCGTCACGTCAGCGACCATGAGATGAACCACTCTGCCATCGGGCTGGTCAAGCTGTAGCTGCTGGCCGACCTCGAGGTCCATGTCGGGCGGAAACGTGTCAGGCTCGAGCTGGAAGACGAGGTCTGCGTTGTGATCGCCGTAGGCCTCTTGCGCAGGAATATCGACGGTCCTCGTGTCGCCGATCCCCATCCCCATCACCGCCTGCTCGAAGCCGGGGATCACGTGTCGCTCGCCGATCGTGAACTCCAGCGGCTCACCGCCGACGCTCGTGTCGAACACCGTGCCGTCCGCTAGCTTACCCGTGTAGTGGACCGTCACGGTTTCACCGTTCTTGGCCTGCGCCATGTTTCGCCTTTCGGTTAGGCGTCTGGGAGTATTTTGACCAGCGAGCAACGGCGGCCGGAGGGGTCCCGGCCGGTGCCGGCCGTGCTACTGCTCGTCGAGACGTACGACGTCCTGAGCCTTGAAACCCCGCGGGTCCTCGACGACCTCGAACTCCACTCGCTCACCTTCCTCCAGCGTACGGAACCCACTGCCCTGGATCGCCGTGTGGTGGACGAAAACGTCGGATTCGCCCTCCCGCTGGATGAACCCGTAGCCTTTGTCCTTCGAGAACCACTTGACGGTGCCTTGCGTGCGAGCCATTGAACCCTCTGCTGCGTTGCCGAAACTGCTGTTCTCTCTTAGAAAGGGAGCGCGGAGTCCCGGACACGGCCGACGGCACGGCGAACAGACTCGCCGAGCCAAGAAAGGCACGTCGGGATCCGGCTGGTTCAAGATCTCGACGTCGTCAGAGACTTCATCGGAGACCGACGACCTCACCGTCGCTCCCTCGCTATGTCGGTACCAGTTTACCACCCGCGAAAGTTGCTGTCTAGGGTCGCGTAAAGCCGGGTATGCCGGCTGCGCGAAGTTGCATCCGCGGACCCTGTCTGATAGACTCAGAGTGCCTCCGCTTCCCCCCCGCCCAACCTTTCAGGAGCTACCAAGCATGATTCACAGAACCGTCCTGCTGGCCCTAGGGCTGGCCGTTTCAGCGCCCCTGCACGCGCAGACTCACAGAGATATCATCGACGCCATCAAGCTACCGCGGGCGGCGGACGAGGCGCGGGAAGAGGGCGTCCCGGAGAAGGACGTTCGTACCGCCATCGAGGGGGCGTTCAAGAAGGGCGTCCCGGCCTCCGAGACCAAGGAAGTGATGAACCAGTCGACCCGTGCGGTACGCGAAAACGGGCCGATCGACAACTTCGGCGCCTTCATGCAGTCGCAGCTCGACAGGGGGCTGCGGGGCCGCGAGCTCGCCGCTGCCATCCATGCCGAGCACGCCCGGCGCGGGATCGGCAAGGGCAAGAAGCTGAAGCGCAGCAAAGGCTGGAAGGGCGCGAATCCCGGCGAGGTCGAGCGGGCACGGACCGAGGCCGAGCGTGGACGCGGCCAGGCTGACGAGTGGGTGAACGAGAAAGCTAAGGGTAAGGCAAAGGCCAAGGTCAAAGACCCGGGCGAGGGTGGGGATCGCGAGCAGGAGAGAGAAAAGAAAGTCAAGGAGAAGCAAAGCAAGGTCAAGAAGAAGGGGCGCGGAAGACAGGGCGGCCGCAGCGCGAACGCCGATACCGAATCGTCGGCGGGGGTGGTGAGATGAGCGGGAGAACAGCGATACCGATCCTGACGGCGTTCGTGCTGGCGTTGAGCGCCTGTTCGGAGGCACCGCGAAGCGCCAGCGAGGGGGAGAACACCGAGACCGCCGAGCCGGCCGCAGCCGCGCAGGCTGCGACCGACCAGACGGAGGCGGCCGAGGTGCCGGAATGGGTCGACGGGGTTGCCGCCATCGCGAACGCGGTCGAGCGGGATCCCACGGTCGCGGACTCCATTCTCGAGGCCAACGGCATGACTCGCGCGGCGTTCGATTCGTTGCTCTACGTCATCGCGGCGGACCCGGCGTTGACGGCGCGCTACGAGGGTTTGCGACAGTAGTCGATGGGGATGGGGATGACGATGGAGATGGGGATGGGGAGTGAGGGGTGAAGGCGGGGCAAGTTGACCGGCTTAGACGGCAGGCGCCGTTCGCCCTCGCATACTTCGCCGTCTACTTCGGCTACCTGTTCCTACACCAGGAGAGCGAGCTCGAGCACTGGCTGACCCTGGTCATCGTTCCCGTGGCCGGGCTCTGGTGGTTCTATGCTAGGCGCAGGACGGCCCGGGGATTACGGGCGACGCTCGCGTCGATCGGGCTCTCCCCGTCACGCGCGTCACGCGGTCTCGGCACTGCCCTGATCGTCGGCCTGGCCGTTCAGGGCGTGCAGCTGATGAACGGACGGCAGCGGGGGGCACTGTTCGAGCTCTTCGCCTCGGGGGACGTCGTATGGCTGGCGCCGTTGGCGTTCGTCCTGCTCCTCGGGACGGCTGCTACGACGGAGGAGGTTCTGTTTCGCGGGATCCTTCAGACCCGATTGACCGCACTACTTCGATCGTCGCTTCTCGGCCTCATCGCTGCCGCGTTCCTCTTCGGTCTCTTCCATTTCCCGTATGCGCTGCTTGACCCCGGTTGGCCCTCGGTTGGCGATCCGGTTCGCGCCTTTCAACTGGCGATGGCCAACGGAGTCCTCGGCGGCCTTGTAGTCGGAGCGGTCTTCATCAGGGCGCGCGGCAACCTTCTGGCTCCCATCATTGTGCACGCGTTCATCAACATCATCCCGGCGATGCTGTTACTGGAGGGCTTGTTGGCAGGCTAGCCTCAGTCGCTCGCCTCGAGCGCCCGTGCGATGGTGCGGGCGCGGACGCTGCCGTGTGATGCGTGCCAGACCGGTTCGCCCCGGCGCAGCAGGATCGCTTGCGGCGACTGGTGCGGGATTCCGAGCCGCTCGGCCACGGCATTCGACACGCCGCGGTTCGCGATCACATCGATCCTGTATACAGCCACGTCGGTATTCTCTTCGGCGAAGCGCTTGACCTGGCGGTTGGAGATGGCCGAGAGGCCGCAGCGCGTGCTGTGCTTGTAGATCAGCGCGACCTCGGCCTGGAAGACCGGCTCTAGATCTTCTTCGTTCGTCAGCTCTTCGATCATCTTACCGTGCTGTACTGCCCCGCTCTAGAGGTCCGCGCCGCCGACTTTCCCACATCAGGCTACGGCGACTGGCGCTTCGCCACGACCAGCCTTCGCATGAGGGCCCCGGTCGGCGGGTTGTAGCTCGTGGTTCTCAGCATCGCGACGCCGACCTTCGACTCGAGATCGAAGACCAGGCTGGCGTTGTAGCCGGCGACTGAACCACCGTGGCCGACGGCGGTCAGCCCGTCCTCCGTTCGAATGCTGAAGCCCAGCCCGTACCCCTCGGCCGGCGCCTGGGGCGTGAAGATCTCGGCTCGGCTCTCCGGCGACAGGATCTGCACGGCGGACTCGCCCATCATCGCGGCGGCGAAGCTCGCCAGGTCGCCGACCGTAGAGTAGATGCCGCCGTTGGGCACTTTGTAGCCGCGGCCAAAATGCTCGCGCGTCGCCTGCTCTGCGCTGACCTCGCCGGTCGTACGGTTGCGGCTATATCCGACGGAGAGGCGCGCCGCAAGGTCGGGCGTGTTCACGATGAACGTGCTGCTCGTCATGCCAAGCGGCTTGAAGATCTGGTCTTCCACCAGGGTCATGAACGGGACGCCCGCCGCCCGCGAGAGGGCCAGACCGAGCATGCCGAAGCCGATGTTGGAATACGAGTATTCCGTGCCCGGCGAAGTCTTGAACGATGTAAGCGGGATCGACTCGAGGACTTTCTCTTCCCACCCGTAGATCGAGCCCGAAGCGGCGCCCTCGAGCTGCGGCTCACGGTTCAGGCCGGCTGTGTGGCTGGCCAGCATGCGGAAGCTGATGGGCCGTATGTTCTCCTGCCGGTCGGCCAGTTTCTCGATATCCGCGAAGTAGTCAGCCACCGGATCATCGAGACCGATGATGCCGCGCTCGACCAGCTGCATCATCAGCACGGCCGTGAAAGACTTCGAGATCGACCCCGTGCGGCCGATGGTCTCTTCATCACAGGCGATGACGTTCTCGATATCGGCCCAGCCGTAGCCTTTTGTCCAGATAACATCGCCGCCGACGAACACGGCGATCGAAACGCAGCCGGCGGCGTCCTCGGCGACACCGCTGGCAACCTCGGCATCGAACTCCGCGATGGCCGCTTCGAACGGCGTGAACTGTGCCTGGGCCGAAGGGGCTAGAACAGCGCTCGCAAAGGCAAGTACCAGGAAGGCAACCTTCGTTCTCACGCTCGCGCTAGCTGGGTTTCCGATCATGGCCGACCTCAGTGCCAAATGCATTCTCGTTTCGCGTCATCTATGCTCGACGCAACGATACAGCTTGCACGCCTCCGGTAAAAGGGGCTGATACCGCCGATCGATGCGCCGCCTGCGATCTTAGCTGCCGATCCCATGCTCGCGTGGCTCCGATCCGGCGCGCTGGACGGTTGACGATTGACAACGCACATTCACAACGTCACCACACATGGGCAAATACCGGGATGACGACTGGCTCGCGACGAGGTGGACCATGATGAAGACAGCTCTCACCGTTACTGTGATTGCTGCGGCCTTTCTGGCTGTGGCCTGCGGCGGCGGTGCCGATGATGACGCACATCTGCTGATCACCGCCGACGCGATTCTCAGCGATACGCGCGTGCTATCGGCGGACGACATGGAAGGCCGCCGGGCGGGAACGCCGGGCGCCGACAAGGCAGCTGCGTACATCGAGGGGAGATTCAGGGAGATCGGTCTGCTTCCGGTGGCCGGCTCGTACTTCCAGTCGGTGGAGATGGCGGGCATGCGAAAGGACGCGGCCGCGTCGTCGCTGGCGATCCGAAACCGCGACGGCGAGCTGGACTACGAGTCCGACGAGACGTTGACCTACTGGTCTACGGCTCAGCAAGAGATCGTCGATATCGTCGACGCGCCGCTCTTGTTCGTCGGCTACGGGGTCGAGGCACCCGAGCACGATTGGGACGACTTCAAGGGCACCGACCTGGCAGGCAAGGTCCTGCTGTTCCTGAACGATGACCCGCCGGTCGTGGAAGACGGCGTCGAGCTGTTCGGCGGCGAGGCACGGACGTATTACGGGCGCTGGACGTACAAGTTCGAGCAAGCGATGAAGCACGGCGCCGCCGGCGCGCTGATGGTCCACACCACCGAGACCGCGAGCTACCCGTTCAGCGTGCCGGAGAACAACGGCCAGCGGGAGCACTGGGTGACCGAGATACCAGGCAGCGGGTACCAGGTCGACCTGCTGGGCTGGGTCGATTCGACCACCGCCGAGACGATCGCGGCGGCTATAGGCACGAACCTGACCGCGCTGTTCGAGCGGGCAGCGACGCGAGAGTTCAGGCCGCTGGACACGGGTTACCAGGTGACGGCGCACATCGAGACGGACATCCGGCGAGTCACGAGCAAGAACGTGATCGGCATGCTAGAGGGAAGCGACCGCGAGCTCAGGGAACAGGTGATCGTCTTCTCCGCCCACTACGACCACCTCGGTGTCAACGAAACCGTAGAAGGCGACGACAAGATCTTCAACGGCGCGTGGGACAACGCGGCCGGAACCGCCGCCGTCATCAACATGGCGGAGGCGTACTCGGCCCTAGAGCAGCGGCCGCGACGCTCTATGCTGTTCCTCGCCTGCACGGCGGAAGAGGGCGGCATCAAGGGCAGCGAGTGGTTCGTACAGAAGCCGCCGTTCCCACGTAATCGCATGGTCGCCAACTTCAACATCGACATGCCGCAGATCTTCGGCGTGACCTCCGACCTGGCGACCATCGGAGCCGAGACCAACACACTCGGCACGGCTCTAAAGGAAGTCGCGCGCGATTTTACCGCGACGTTCCCGGACGAGATTGAAAGACCGATCGAAGTGACCGGCGACCCCAACCCGCGGGCGGGCAGCTTCTACCGGTCCGACCAGGTGAGCTTCGCCAAAGCGGGGATTCCGGCGCTGTCCCTGCGCGTCGGGGTGAACTTCGTGACCGAGTTGGGGTTCGACCCGCGGGAGTATCGCGCCGCCGTCTACCATCAGGTGAGCGACGAGATCAGCGAGGTGTGGGACCTGTCAGGCCTGGAGCGGGACATCCGCGTCATCTACAAGACCGCGCTCGTGGTCGCCAACGCCGATGAGATGCCTCGCTGGATGCAGGGCAACGAGTTCGAGGAGGAGTGGAAGGAATTACACGGGAAGTGAGAGTAGCGGCTGGGGCGCGGTCAATCGCGTCATGAACGAGTGCTGAACCTACAAACACTTCGTTTCGTCGATCACTTCGTGCGGGCTTACCCCGGCCGCACGATTCTAATGGTCGCGCTGTTGATCCTGGCAGGACTGGCGGAAGGCATCGGCGTCGTCACGCTGTTTCCGCTACTCGATCTAGCGCTGCAGGAAGCGAGCTCGCCCGGATCGCCGTTGACTCGAGCGGCGGTGGTAATGCTGGACGCCCTCAATATCCAGCCTACGCTTGCGACGCTGCTCGGCCTCGTCGTGTTGGCCATGGCGCTTAAAGGGCTGTTCTTCTGGCTGGCGATGCGGCAAGTCGGTTACACGTTGGCAGAAGTGGCCACCGACCTGCGCCTCGAGCTGATTCGCACGTTGATGCGGGCTCGTTGGAGTCATATCGCAAGTCAGCCGTCCGGCGCGCTCGCCAATGCCGTAGGCACGGAAGCGATGCGGGCGTCCTGGGCTTATCGAGACGCCTGCACTGTGCTGGCGGGGTCGATCCAGGTCGCTTTATACGGGGTCGTAGTAATTCTGGTGTCGCCACGCGTCGGAGTGCTAGCGCTGCTGGTGGCCGGCCTGGTGGTGTTCGGCTTACGCCGGTTCATAATGGAAGGCCGCGCGGCGGGCGCGCAGCAGACGGCCGTGCTGCGATCGCTGACCTCGAGGATTGCCGAGCTGCTGCCCGTCATCAAGCCGATCAAAGCCATGGACCGGGAGCGTTACGTGCTGCCGATCCTGGAAGCGGAGACGCGCAGCTACAATCTCGCCCAGCGACGCACGGTACAGGCCATAGAGTACCTTCGCGCTTTCCAAGAACCGCTACTGGTTCTGGTCGTTGCGATCGTTCTCTATGCGATGGTCGCCTTGGGCGGCGAGCTGCTCACCGTAGGTCTGGTGCTGGTATTGCTGCTGTACCGGCTGATGGGGCGCGTCAACGTTGTGCAGGCCCAGTATCAAGCGATGACGGTCGGGGAAAGCGCGTTCTGGTCGCTGCGCGAACAGGTCGAGGCAGCGCGGTCAGAGATCGATTCTGCGGAAGCGGCCGGTCACGCCCCGCGTTTCGAAGAATCCATTCGATTGGAAGGAGTGTCGTTCTCCTACTCCGAGGCGCCCGTCCTCTCAGACGTCACGATGAAGTTCCCGCACGGTAAGTTCGTCGTGCTCACGGGTCCGTCGGGCGCCGGTAAGACGACGATCGTTGATCTGATTGCGGGACTGCTGACCCCGAACGACGGCGCGGTCTACGTCGATGATGTGCCGCTCGGAAAGATCGACGTTCGCGCCTGGCGGCGAAGTCTCGGATACGTTCCGCAGGAGACCTTGCTGTTTCACCGGTCTATCCTCGAGAACGTCACGCTCGGGGCTCCGGACATC
>JBDHHL010000127.1:0-10348 GCA_039589375.1 Gemmatimonadota bacterium
GAGGAGAAGAGCGCCGCAGCCGCGGAGGAGGGCGTGGCCTGCCCGGCGTGTCACACCGAAGTCGGCCCGGGCACGCGTTTCTGCCCGCACTGCGGCGAATCGCTGGTGGCCGGCGAACGCTGCGATAATTGCGACGGACTGCTCGCTCCCGATGCCAAGTTCTGCAGCCGCTGCGGTGAGCCCGTAGGCGTGACCGAACGTGCATGCCCGAACTGCCAGTCCAAGCTCACGGCCGGCGCGCGGTTTTGTATGGAGTGCGGCGAGCGCGTAGCGGAGTAGTCTTAGCGAGAAAGAGGAGCTGTGGCGCGCCAAGCGCTCAACCCGAACTGCCCCCAATGCGGCGGTCCGGTCACGGTACCGGAGGGGGCTGCGTACGCTCGCTGCAGCTACTGCTCGGCCGAATCTTTCGTCGATCTCACCGGAGCACTCCTACACCAGGTGGTCAAAGCGACCATCGGCCGCTCCCGAGTTCCGGGCCTGGTCAAGGCCAGGGCGATGGAGGCCGGCTGGCCCAGCGTGACGATCACCGACCTCGACCTGGTCTACGAGCCCGTCTGGGAAGTGGAGAGCCCGGACGGACGACGCGTGCGAATCGGCGCGCGGCCGGGACCGGAAGGGCGCTTCTCGCAGGTCGCGTTGCCCGGCGGCGAGCGGGCGTTCATGGATCCGAGCGGCTGGGATCGATCGGCGGAATGGATCGAGCCCGAGCTCGCTCCCGAGTCGTTGCCCGAAGTGGCTGCCCGGGCTACGGGGCGGCCGGTGGCGGTCAAGACGATTCGCTTGCTCCATCACCCGATATACTCGGGACAGGTGCAGCTGGCGGGCCAGTCCTGCGGCTTCCGCGTCGACGCCGTTGGCGGCCAACTGGTGGATGCCGACTGGCCCGTGCAGTCCACTTACACGCGCCGCAACCAAGCCTGGATAGCCACATTGGCCATGGTGGCGGTTGCCGCGTTCCTGCCGCTGCCGGCGGCAGCGATCCTGGTCGTAGCGATCGGCGGCCTGGCGGCCCGGGCCCTCCGGCGGCGAAGCTCGCTCCCTAGCCCGGCGCAACCGTGAACGAGCTGCGCCTGTATCCGCTTACTTGTCCGCAATGCGGCGCGCCGGGCGTCGTGCGCGAAGGCGTTCGCATCACCGAGTGCGACCGCTGCGGTGCGGAACTCTGCCTCACCGAGGTGGACTCACCACGCTACGAAGCGGAATCGGCCGTGAGCGCGGCTCGAGCGATCACCACCGCGCGTTCGTGGATGGAGGAACAGAAGCGGGTCGGCATGTTCGGCCGCCCCGAGCTAGTGCTCGTCCCCTTTCACGAAGTCAGCGGGCGGCGGGTCGGGGTCTTCGAGCGGAAGGTGCCCGTTCGCAAACGGATAAAGCACTCTTTCTACACATCACAAGGCGGGGGGCAGGAAGCCGAGCCCGAATACGAGTACACCCAGGAGGAAGACACGAAGGTCATGGTGTCGGACATCCAGCAGATCACGGCGGCGGCCAGGACTCCGTGGGATCTGCGGATGTTCAACGCCGACGCGGCGCGTAAGGATGCCCGGCTGCACACGTTCGACCTCGTGGAAGCGCAGCGGCGTGCCACTGTCTACGTCGAAGAGCAGGCGCCTAAGGTCCAGGCCGACTTTCGCTTTGGCATGCGGGGTACGGCGCAGATGGTGGCGGAATCCCGGCGAACGCTTTTCTTCCCATTCTGGTCGATCCCGGTGCAGACGGAAACGGGAAGCTACGAGATCGTCGTGGAAGGGATAAGCGGCACGATCGTCGCCTGGCGACTTCCACAGGTCTTCAAGGTTTCTACCCTTAACTGGGCGGTGCTCGCCGTACCGGGGGCCCTAGCGTTTGGCCAATTCCTGCGCACGGTCCTAACCGGGGACGCGATGCTCAATCCCGGACTGGGCTTCGTCGCCGGAATCATGCTGCTCGGGCCCGCGCTGTGGCGGTCGTACCGCCCGGACTGGTCCGTTCAAACTTGGCCGGACGAGGGTACGATAGTGAGGCTCGAGCAGCATGGCCGGTAGGCCACAGCCCCGCGTCCTGGTACTACGCTGCCAGGCTTGCCGAACCCGGCTGCCGGCGGCGTCCAACGACGTCGCGTTCCGTTGCCCTCAGTGCGGACGCGGTTGGGAGATCTCGGCAGGCGGACTAAGCGAGCTGCCGTCGGCTTACGTGGCGCTGCAAAAGAGCACATCGCAGCCGCTGCTATACTTGCCCTACTGGAGCTTCGCCGTCGACGCGCACGTGCGACCCAAGGGTTTGGCCGACGCTTCACAGCTCGGCGCTAGGGACCGCGCAGGTCGCTACAAGCGCGCGTTCGTCTCGGCGTACGCTATCTACCGGCCTACCTACATCGGCGAATGGGGACTCGTCTACACGCGGACTCAGCCAAATTGGGAGGCACGCACCGGCCACGGTCCCGAGGCCCCCGGAGCCGCGATCACGTCCAGCGACGCGCAAAAGATCGCCACGCATTACATCCTGGCCGAGATCGACCGCGTCGCGGACCTGGCGACGCTTGATTTCACAGTGTCGGTCAGTGACCCCGAGCTTTGGGCATTGCCCGCCTACGATTTGGGCGACCGAATCCGCTGTCCCTGGACGCGCGGTGAACTCCCCGCGTCGGTGCTCGACGATCTATCGGAGATACGCCGGGCCACGGACGAGCGCCAAGCGTAAGGCGGGCTAAGGCGGGTTTTGAATTGCCAATACAGAACATCGAATGTCGAATATTCAAGAACAGCTCTTCATTATTCGCTAATCAATATTCGGTGTTCGATATTCAAAGCGCCCAACCGTGTGTCGGTGCGGTCCACCACTAGCATCCCGACCCTTCCTCGCAGAAGTTACGGCACTTTTGCAAATACGTGACGGAGGTCAGACGACGTATGCGAGGACTTGTCCGCCCCTTTGCCAACTTGATTCTTGTCAGCCTGACGGCGCCGTGGACCGCTGTAGCGCAGACGGCGCCCGAGCGGCCGATCCCCTATCCGGTCATCCCTTCCGCGCAGTTCCAGAGGGCGCTCGAGGCGGGGACCCGAACGGAGACCGGGCGGCCCGGACCGTACTACTGGCAGCAGTGGACGGACTACACGCTGAGGGCGCGGCTGTTGCCCGAGGAGAAACGCGTGGAAGGCAGCGCCCGCATCCTTTACCACAACCGCGCGCCATACGCGCTCAGGGTCGCCGTGCTCCACCTGTTCCAGAACCTGCACGCGGAAGGCGTCGTTCGGACTTCGCGGTCGGAGGTGACCGGCGGCGTCGAGATCCAACGCGTCGCGGTCGCGGGCGTGGAGCTTGCCGAGGTCACCCGAAGTGGTCAGGGCGCGGGATACGGCATAGAAGGCACGACGATGCCGATCCTGCTGCCGCAAATGCTGGAACCCGGCGACTCGCTGGAAATCAGCATCGACTGGGCGTTCAAGGTGCCACAGCGCGGGGCCAGCGGTCGCATGGGGTGGAGCAGGGACAACCTGTTCCACATCGCCTACTGGTACCCGCAGATGGCGGTGTTCGACGACGTGGTCGCGTGGCAGATAGACCAGTTCCTGGGCAGCGCCGAGTTCTACACCGGGTTCGGCAGCTACGATCTGACCGTTCAGGCTCCGGAAGGCTGGGTCGTCGTGGCCACCGGCGAATTGATGAACGCGAAAGACGTGCTGGCGCCGCCGGTGCTCGACCGGTACCGACAGGCGCACGAGAGCGATGACGTCGTTCACGTTCTGACCGAGTCCGATTTTGGACCCGGGACCGCGACGCAAAGCTCGGAGGACGGCTACCTGAGCTGGGAGTTCCACTCCGACACGGTGCGCGACGTCGCCTTCAGCGCGATGAAGGAGTCCTTGTGGGACGCGACGCGCACTCCGGTTGGCGACCGCGACGGCGACGGGGTGACAGACTACACGCTGATCAACGCGTTCTACCGGGCCGAAGCGGCGCTCTGGCGCGAGCAGTGGCGCTACGGTCAGCACAGCATCGATTTCCTGTCGCGCTGGACCGGCAACCCGTACCCATGGCCCCACATGACCTCGGTCGAGGGCGGAGGCATCATCGGCGGGGGCATGGAGTTCCCCATGATGACGCTGATCGGCAGCTACAACTTCCCACAGGCGACGGATACATCGCTGTACGGAGTCACCGCTCACGAGCTCGCTCACATGTGGTTCCCGATGATCGTGGGTACCGACGAGCGACGCCGCGCTTGGATGGATGAGGGAACGGCGACTTTCAACGGCGACCATGCCAGCAACGAGTTCTACCCGGGCACGGATTTCACTGCCGGCACGCGCGAAGGCTATGTGTCCATCGGACGCATGGCGCGTGAAGGCGAGATCATGCGACTCAGCGACTACCACTACCCCGGGCCGGCGTACGGAACCGCGTCGTACTCGAAGCCGGCGACGCTTCTGAACACGCTCCGCGCTCTGCTTGGCGCGGAGACCTTCGACCCTGCCTACAGAGAGTTCGTTGAGGTGTGGGCATACAAGCATCCGAAGCCGTGGGACCTGTTCAACTTCTTCAGCACAGCTAGCGGTATGGATCTCGACTGGTTCTGGCGCGCCTGGTACTACGAGACGTGGATGCTGGACCACGCGGTCGGCAGCGTCAGCGCCGACGGCGACGGGACCACGATCGTGATCGAGGACCGCGGCTGGTCGCCGATGCCGGCGCGGGTTACGGTGACCCTAGAGAATGGCGAGATGCTGAAGCGCGAGGTACCTGTGAACGTCTGGCTCAGCGGCGAGAACAGCGCAGAGATCAGGCTCCCGGCCGGCTCGCCGGTGGTGCGTGTGGAGGTCGACGCCGATCAGCAGTTCCCCGATGTCGACCGATCGAGCGATCTTTGGGAACGGACCGAGTAGAGAGGTCGGGACGCGCCGGCAACCCTGGCGGATAGGGAGAGAAGATGGTCAAGGTGATTCAGGGCAAGGTGTTCGCCGTGGGAGACGACGTGAACACCGACGAGATCATTCCAGCGCGGTACTGCGCCACCACCGACATCGAGAGCCTCGGCCAGTATGCCCTCGAGGACCTTCACCCCTCCAAGAGTCCGGGAAGAGTGCCCTTCCAGCCGGGAGCGTACGACATCGTCGTAGCCGGTGAGAACTTCGGCTGCGGAAGCTCTCGCGAGGTGGCGCCGGTGGCTCTCATCCACGCCGGAGTGAAGGTCGTGATCGCCCGCTCGTTCGCCAGGATCTTCTATCGCAACGCGGTCGCCTGCGGACTCTTCATCTCCCGGAACCCGGCACTGGCCGAGGGTGTGAGCACTGGGGACGTCACGAGCGTCGACGTAACGGGCGAAGACTTCTGGAAGGGGACCGCGCCGATTCACCGGACCATCATCGAGTCCGGCGGACTGACGGCCTTCAACAAGAGCGGGCAGCGGGCGCCCCAGGAGAGTTCGAGTCCCAGGCCCATGACCATGGCACAGAAGATCCTGGGCAAAGCGGCAGGTCTCGATTACGTAGAGCCTGGGATGACCGTCTTCGCGGAGGTGGACAAGGCCATCACTCACGAGCTCGTGCTCCCGGTCGCCGCACAGCAACTCGAAGCCGCCTACGGCTCCGACATCAAGGTCTGGGATAGCGAGAAGCTGCTGGTGACCGTGGACCACACCGTGCAGATCCCGTTGGTCCGGGACGACGAGCGAGCCGGGGAAATGGCCGAGGGCGTCTCGCGCTTCGCGAAGGCTCAGAAGCTCCCTCACGCGTTCCTGCCCGCAGCGCCGTTCACGAGCCAGGGGATTTGCCACGTCCTGTTCCCCGAACAGGGCCTCATCGAGCCCGATATCCTCCTCATCGGCACCGATTCGCACACCTGCACCTACGGCGCCTACGGCGCCCTGGCCGTGGGGGTGGGCACCACGGACCTCGCCGAGGTGATGGCTTCGGGCCGCATCTGGCTGGACGTGCCGGAGAGCATCCGCGTGCACCTGGACGGGAAGCTGCCCGACGGCGTCTACGCCAAGGACGCGATCCTCCAGATCCTCAGTCGGGTGACCATGAACGGCTTCACCGACGCGGTAGTGGAGTTCGCCGGTGCGGCTCTCGAGGATCTATCGGCCGACGATCGATCCACCATCGCCAACATGGTGGTGGAAGGCGGCGGTACCTGCGGCCTCTTTCCCGTAGGGGAAGTCCGGGCAGACGACGACACGCAATACCGGAGCGAACTCTCCTTTGATCTTTCCAAGCTGGTACCGTTCGTCGCGCCGCCCTACAAGCCGGACAACGGAGTCCCCATCACTGACCTGGACGAGACGCCCATCGACGTGGCGTGGGTGGGGAGCTGCACCGGTGGGAAGCTGGAGGACCTGGCCGCGGCGGCCGATGTGATCCGCGGCCGAAGAGTGGCGCCCGGTGTGCGCCTCATCGTCTCTCCCGCCACCCTGGATATCATGAAGAAGGCCGGAGACAGAGGTGATCTCCGCGCCTTTTTGGAAGCGGGCGGGCAGGTGGTGCCTCCGTCCTGCGGCGCCTGCCTGGGGATGGGGCCCGGCACCCTCGCTGAAGGGGAGGTGGGAGTCTTCGCATCGAACCGGAACTTCAAGGGCCGGGCCGGTGCCGGAGACGTCTATCTCGCATCACCAGCAACGGTCGCCGCATCGGCGGTCGAGGGGAAAATCACCGATCCCCGCGGCTTCCTGGACTGAGGAAGCCAGAGGGCTGCAGTTCGGGATCGACAGGTTTCTACGCTGATCCCTCAGTCGCTTCCCGCGCTTCCATGCAGGGACTCGGGATGTGCCGCCTCGTCGCCCGCGACCTCCCGAACGATGTCGAGCACTTCCTGCTCCGTCAGGATGCGCTCCGACTTCTTCGCCACGGAAAGGATCGCCTCGCACAGCTCGTCGGTATCGGCAATCCCCCGAACTCGCAGGAAGAAGTGGACGTTCGAAGCGCCGGACATGTGCCCGATCTCGATCTTCTGAGCCCGGCCGACCCAGCTGGCGGGAACGCCGGAGTAGACCCGGTCTGCCAGCCAATCCTGTCCCTTGCGCTGGGCCTTGATGACTGCTGCGGCATGTACGCCGGTCGCGGTTCGGAAGGCGTCCGGACCGACGATGGGCTGATTGACGGCGATCGGCACGCCAACGGCCTCGGAAACGGTCTTCACGTATTCGGGCAGGGCGGTCAGGTCGGTATCACGCCATCCCAGCAGCTTGAGATTCACGAGAATCTGCTCCATCGGCGTGTTGCCCACCCGTTCACCGATGCCCAACGCGGTTCCGTGGACGCGGGTCACGCCCGACTCGATGGCCTTGAGGGTATTCGCCAGGTCGAGACCGCGGTCGCGGTGGCCGTGCCAATCGATCCCCACGGTCTCCTCGACTCCCAATTCCTCCAACTGGTCGCGGACCCAGTACACTAGCCCTTCCACGCAACCGGGAGTGGCCGCTCCCACGGTGTCGCAAAGGCAGAGGCGCCGGGCGCCTTCATCCACCGCGGACCCGATCAGTACCCGGAGGTGCTCCGGCGCTGCCCGCACCGTGTCCTCCGTCACGTACATGACCTCCAAGCCTTCGCCAACCGCGAACCGCACCGCGTCCACCGAGAGTCGTCGGACATGTTCTATGTCCCACTCCTCGGCATACTGTCGAATGGGACTGCTGCCGATGAAGACGCACGCCTCGATCGGCACACCCGTCGACTGCACGACCTCGGCGATGGGCTGAATGTCATCCACCACGGTGCGGGCGGCGCAGTTCGCCTTGATGGAAAGGCCGGCGTCGGCAATCTCCCTGCAGAGGCGCTCCACGTCGTTCTTCTGGCGGGGGCCGGAGCCGGGGAGTCCTACATTCAACGTTTCGATGCCGAGGCGGTCCATGAGATGCATAATCCGGATCTTGACGTCGATGGGAGGGTCTTTGACGGAGGGGCTTTGCAGACCGTCCCGCAAGGTCTCGTCGTCGAGCATGGCCAGAGGCGGCTCCTCCGGTCCCGGACCGCACCATTCGTGGACAAGCCGCTCTTCGGAGGGAGATGTCATCGGTTTCTCCGTGTTTTTGGCTCCGGGTTTCGCTGCATCTCGTGAGCCTCAAGATGCCCCTTCAGGGACCCTCGCACCAGAAGGGTAGCTGGTGAAGGGAACGTGGAAAGACGAGTCCTTAGACCGGACTCCCCGCCAACTCGTAGCCGACGGCGAACGCCTCCCGGTTGAGGGTAAGGAGCTGTTTTGGAATGCGCTCGTCGAGGGTCTGCTGCCACACCTTCGGAGGGATGTCCAGATTAGCAGCCAAAGCACCGAGGACGATGACGTTCGCCGCCCGGTAGTTGCCCAAATCGATGGCTTTGTGGGTAGCGTCGACCACGACCACCTTGAAACCCTTCTTTGCCAAGAAGTCGATGGCTTCGTCGGGGTAGGGTCGCTCGTCAGCCATGCGCACAGGCTCGACCTTGTGCTCGTTCACGATCGCGGTGCCACCCTGCTTGACGAAGTGGGCGTAGCGGAGGGCCTCGAGCTTCTCCAGGGCCAACAGGTAGTCCACTTCTCCCCGCCGGGCCATGGGCGAGTGTACGTGATCTCCGAAGCGCACGTGGCTGAAGACGGCGCCGCCTCGCTGCGCCACGCCGTGAAACTCGCCCTGCTTCACGTCCTTCCCGTCAGCTAGGGCGGCGAGCGCGAGAAGCTCGCTGACGAGGATGACCCCCTGCCCACCGACACCCGCGATCAATACGTTGGTTACCGCCATGGCTCAGGCCTCCTCAACGGGAAGGATGGCGTCCACGGGACACAGCTGGGCGCAGATAGCGCACCCGATGCACTCCCAGTCCCTGACCTTCGGGTAATCGCCCTCCCAGACCAGCGCGGGACACCCGGACTGCATGCAATAGTCGCACTGGATGCACCCCTCCTCATCCACCCAGTAAGGAACGCGCTCCAGAGCCTTCTCCTCCGGGAGAAGCACACACGCCCGTCGGGTGATGACCACCGCCGGGCCGGGGTGGGCGAGAGCGTCCTTGACCGCGTTCCTCATGTCCCTGAGCTCCCAGGGGTCCAACACGGTCACGTGCTGAACGCCGATGGAGCGAACCAGAGCCTCGTAGTCCACGGAGGGAGCCGGAGCGTTCTTGAGCGTATGTCCGGTACCGGGATGTTCCTGGTGTCCAGTCATGCCGGTGGTGCTGTTGTCCAGCAGGATCATCGTGGTGGGCACCTGGTTGTACACGGCGCTCATCAGGCTGGGAAGGCCGCTGTGCAGGAACGTCGAGTCACCAATGACTGCGACTACTCTCTCCTGACCGGCCTTCCTGAAACCGGTCGCGTTGCCGATGCTGGCACCCATGCAGAAGGTGGTGTCGATGGCCGAGAGCGGGGGCAGGCAGCCCAGCGTATAGCATCCGATGTCGCCCGTCACCAGGACCCGAAGTTTCCGAAGAGCTGCGAAGACGCCGGAGTGGGGACAGCCGGCGCACATCTTGGGGGGACGGGGGAGAACCGCCACCTCCCTTGAGAAGTCGGCTGGCACGGCTGCTCCTTTCAGCCCTGCGGCGACGAGATCGGCGCTCAGCTCGCCGATGTTGGTGAACCGCTCCTTGCCCACCACGTTGAGGATGCCAAAGCTGGCCATCTCTTGCTGAATGAAGCCTTCGCTCTCCTCCACAACGAACACCGTCTCGAATCGGGCGCAGAACTCCTTCAGCCGCTGCTCGGGCAGCGGGTAGAGCATGCCCAGTTTGAAGACGGTCGCCTCGGGGGCCACCTCCTTGACGTACTGGTATGGGATTCCGTGGCTGACGATCCCGATCTGCGGGTCACCTTCTTCGATGACGTTGCCCTCGAACTCCTCGGCAAAGGCCCGAAGACGTCCGAGCTTTTCCTCCAGCTCCGGACGACGCAAGCGGGCGTAGACCGGGATGGCATACTGACGCGCATCCTTGGTGAACTCTTTGCGGGGAACCTCCACGCGCCCGCCCGGCTCGACGATGCCCCGGGTGTGGGCCAGCCTAGTGGTTGTCCGGAACATGACGGGCGTGGCGAAGCGCTCGCTGATCTCATACGCCGCCTTGATCATGTCCCGGGCTTCGCCGGCGTCGGCCGGCTCCAGGAGGGGCACTTTGCCCATCTTAGCGAAGTAGCGGCTGTCCTGTTCGTTCTGCGAGGAATACATGCCCGGGTCGTCGGCCACCAACAGGACAAACCCGGCATTCGTGCCAGCGTAGGGGAAGACCATGAACGGGTCGGCCGCCACGTTCAGACCCACGTGCTTCATCGTGACCAGCGTGCGTAGCCCACCGAGGGCTGCTCCCATGCCTTCGTCGAACGCCACCTTCTCGTTGGTGGACCAATGCGCGTCTACCTCGCCGTAGCCGGCAACGCTCTCGAGCACCTCGGTACTGGGGGTGCCCGG
>JBDHHL010000127.1:10374-15009 GCA_039589375.1 Gemmatimonadota bacterium
GCCCCCAACGCGATCGCCTCGTTCCCCGACATCAGTTTCTTCGCCACGTTTGCTTCTCCTTGCGACGCGCCATCGCCCCGCACCCGCAAACTCGAGTCCTGAGGCGTTCGCCGGAGGGCCTCGCATCGGCTCGCCCGGGTCCTTTACATTGAGACACACTACTATGAACGGCGCCAAACGACAAAGGGTTTCTTGATGGGCTCAGGTGACGAGCGCCTCGCCGAGTATCTCAGGCCGACTCGTTTCATCGACTCCGATGACCCAAGCGTCATGGCCCTCGCCGAGCGCGTGGCCGGAGCCGAGAACGGCCAGCTGAACCGGGCCATAGCCCTGTACTACGCCGTGCGGGACGGGATACGGTACGATCCGTACCGGATCGACCTGCGGCCGGAGGCGATGCGGGCGAGCTCGACGCTGGCTCGGGGTTACGGCTTCTGCATCGCGAAGGCGGTCCTGCTAGCCGCTGTGGCCCGGGCCCAGGGCATCCCGTCCCGCCTGGGCTTCGCCGACGTCCGCAATCACCTGACCACCGAGCGGCTGAGGCGGTCCATGGAGACGGACGTGTTCGTCTACCACGGCTACGCGGAGCTGTTGCTGGGCGGGACCTGGGTCAAGGCGACGCCGGCGTTCAACCGGACTTTGTGCGAGCGGTTTGGCGTGGCGACTCTCGAGTTCGACGGCGTTCACGATTCGGTGTTCCAGGAACTCGACAACGCGGGTAACCGGCACATGGAGTACCTCCGGGATCACGGGCAACATGCCGATCTACCACTGGATGAACTGATAAGGGCCCTCGAGGCCGCGTATCCAAAGCTGATGTCGAAGGGCCTCTGGGATCTGGCGGGTCGGTTCGAGGACGACGCCATCGCAGATACGGACGACTCGGAGTAGGTTTCCGGCGCCCAGCCGGCGGAGGCCGGCGATCCACAACGACGTAGGCCAGGGGAGTGGGGATGAAATCTTACAACGTTGGAGTCATAGCGGGTGACGGGATCGGACCCGAAGTCATGAACGAAGGCCTCAAGGTGCTGGAGGCGGTCGCCGCCGTCGAAGGATTCGGCTACGAACTGGTAGAGTACCCGTACAACAGCGAGCACTATCTCAGGACGAAAGAGTTGGTCCCGGATTCGGCCATAGACGAGTGGCGCACGCTCGACGCCGTCCTGTTGGGCGCCATCGGGCACCCCGACGTGGAGCCCGGACTGGTGGAGCGATCCATCATCCTGGGCCTTCGCTTCGGACTCGACCTGTACATCAACCTGCGTCCCATCAAGCTCTACGCGGAACACCTTTGCCCCCTGAAGGACAAGACGCCGGAGGACATCGACTTCGTCGTGGTGCGAGAGAATACGGAAGGGATGTACTCGCAGATCGGAGGACACCTGAGAAAGGGCACCCCGGACGAGGTGGCGCTCGTCAACGGCATCTACACGTGGAAGGGGTGCGAGCGGGCGTCGCGCTACGCTTTCGAGCTTGCGCGGAAGCGGGCGAGCGAGCGAGGCGGAGACCCCAAGGGCAAGGTCACGCTGGTGGACAAGGCCAACGCCATTCGGCCACAGGACATCTGGACCCGGGCCTTCGCCGCCGCCGCGCGCGATTTCCCCGATCTGGAGACGGATCACGCGTACGTGGACGCGTGCTGCATGTGGATGATCAAGAACCCGGAGTGGTTCGACGTGATCGTCACCACGAACCTGTTCGGAGACATCGTCACCGACCTGGCCGCGATGCTGCAGGGGGGCATGGGGATCGCGGCGTCCGGCAACATCCATCCCGGCAAGACCTCGATGTTCGAACCGATCCACGGCTCGGCACCCAAGCACGCGGGTAAGAACGTGGCCTGTCCCCTTGGCATGGTCGGCGCCATTTCGATGATGCTGGATTTTCTGGGGGAGACATCCGCGGCGGTCCGCGTCGACGATGCCGTGGGCGACCTGCTGAAGAGCGGGGCCGTCCCTTCGGCAGATGCACGCAGCGGGATCGGCACTGAGGAGATGGGGGACATGGTCGTGGCGCGGGTGCGGCCGGACTAGCCGCCGTTCTTCCTACAGGTGTTCGGCGGCATCGCTCAGGAGACGTGGTTGGGGTGGGCCGGGGGACCCTATGCGCTCCGATCGTCCACGTTGCCGAACGCCGTACTAATCCCTTGAGCGCGGAACTCGAGCGTCAAGCCGTCGCAGGCGCGTCGAGTGCCGCGCGGATCACCTCCGACAGGCGCGCAACACCTTCCCGGATCGCTTCCGGCTTGACATTGCTGAAGTTGAGGCGCACGGCGTTCTTGGTGCTTCCGTCGACGGAGAAGACGGCGCCGGGTATGTAGGCGACCTGGCGCTTGATCGCCTGCTGGAACATGTCGGTAGTGTCCAGCGGCTCCGGCAGCGAGACCCACACGAACACCCCACCGTCCGGCTTGCTCCAGCGAGCGATATCGGCCAGATGCTGCTCCAGCGCCTCGAACATTGTGTCGCAACGTGTGCGCTGGGCGTCCGTGATCGCTTTCAGGTGCGGCTCCAGCATCCCGCGACTCATGTACTCGGCCACCGCGCGCTGGTACAGCGTCGAGGACTCGAGGTCGAACGACTCGCGGATGGTCGTGATCCTTTGCATGAGATCCGTGGGTGCCACCATCCAACCCAATCGAAGGGCGGGGGCCAGCATCTTCGAAAACGATCCCAGATAAAACACCATCCCCGCTTCGTCGTACGCCTTGATCGGCGGCACGGCCTCGCCCCTGAACCGCAGAGGCGCATAGGGATCGTCCTCGATCAACGGGACACCATGTTCGCCTGCCAGCGCGGCCAACTTCACCCGCTTCTCTGCCGCAACCGACACGCCCAGCGGGTTGTGGAAATCGGTGATCAGCACGGCCAACCGCGGCGTCGGGGACTGTCTGAACGCCGCTTCTAGCGCCTCGACGTCCACACCGGAGTCGAGATCCGTCGGAACCGTTCGAACGGCCGCATCGCGGCCGACCGTGATCTGGTGAATGCCGGTGAAAGTCACTTCCTCGATGACCGCCGGCTGGCCGGGATCCAGGAACAGACGCGAGAGGATGGCCAGCCCGTGCTGGTTGCCGTTGGTGATGAACACCTCGTCGGGCGTGCAGGACACGCCGCGGGTTCCCATGTAACCCGCGATCCAGGCCCGGAGCTCGGGGAATTGCGGACTGTATTGCAGCGCCCGCGGGCCATCCCGGGAGAGGACGGCGTTCAGGCATTCCTGCAGCTCTTGCAAGGGAAGGAATTCGCTGGCCGGTAATCCTCCCGCCAGCGAGATGATATTGGGATCCACCGCGAAGCGAAGCAGATCGCGCATCACGGAGCGCTGCAGGTTGGAACCTTCCCTGCTCAGCTTGAGATCAGCGGTGGACATGGGGAGATCATAGTGCATGGGACCCGCCGCGCAATAACCTTTCGACAAGCTCTTGCGACCGGCGCAGCGGTTCGCGAGCATAGGGACTGTTCTGGAGTGATCTAAATCATCCGCTCAGGCGCAGAGATCGTGGATCCATCGTTCGAATATCATCGGCCTGCTTCACTCTCCGAAGCGTGCGAGCTGCTATCCAGGTTAGGGCCGGAGGCGCTTCCGCTGGCGGGAGGGACGGATGTCCTCGTCGACCTGCGGCGAGGTTCGATGCACCCGCGCCACTTGGTGTCGCTAGCGGATCTGAACGAACTCCAGGATATCGTGTCAAAGAGCGGCGAGCTCAGGATCGGAGCCCTGGCCACTCCTGCTCAGCTGGAAGCTTCGGAAGCCGTGCGCTCCGCTCGGCCGGAACTGCTCGACGCCGTAGAGGTCTTCGGCACGCCACAGGTGAGGCATCGCGCCACGATCGGCGGCAACCTGTGTTCCGCGGCATCGTGCGGGGACCTGGCCCCGCTTCTCGTCGCGCTGGGCGCCCGGGCGATCTTGGCGGGACCAGAGAAGCGCCGGGAGATCTTGCTGGAGGAGTTCTTCACCGACCACCGCAGGACCGTGTTGGAGCCCGGCCAGATTCTCGTCGAGATCGTGGTTCCCGCCAAATCCTCCGGCGAAGGTGCGGCCTACCGGGCCTTCGGCCTTCGGGCAGCGAACTTCATCACCGTGGCCGGTGTGGCGGCTTTTCTGCAACTAGAGCAGGGGCTGTGCCGGAAAGCACGGGTCGCACTCGGCGCCGTCGCGCCCACGCCCTTGCCCGTTCCGGGCATAGAGGAGCGGCTTGTCGGCCGTCCCCTGGACGAGGCGGCAATCCAGGAGGCCGCCCTCGCCACGCGGGAGGCGGCGGCGCCCATCTCGGACGTGCGCGGTTCGGCGGAACACCGGCGGGAACTGGTCGAGGCGCTGTGTTTGCAGGCCCTCGGTGCCGCCGAGGAGAGGGCCCGATGAAGCGGTTGGTGACCTTCCGCGTGAACGGAGACCTCGCTCAGGTGGCCGCGCCGCCCGAGGCCACCCTCCTCCAGGTACTGCGGAACGACCTTGGCCTGACAGGCACGAAGGAGGGGTGTGGAACCGGGGACTGCGGTGCTTGCACGGTCCTGCTCGATGGCCAGCCCGTCCACGCGTGCCTGGTGCTCGCCCTCGAAGCGGAAGGAAGAAGCGTAGAGACGATCGAAAACCTGGTGGACCACCCGATCCAACGAGCCTTCATCGCGCACG
>JBDHHL010000128.1:0-17494 GCA_039589375.1 Gemmatimonadota bacterium
CGCGGCCCGGGCCACGCCTTGCAGCCCACCGGCCCCGCAGTCGACCAAGATTCGGGTGTCTCGGGATTCAATCCAGTGACAGGACGATGCGCGTTCCGGATCGGGCACCACCGTGCCCGTGCCTACCGTGACTAGCCGCATCGCCGATCAAGCCACCGCCCCTCGGGCGTAGTCGCTGAACTCGACGCCCACGATCTTCGAGACGCCGGGTTCCTCCATGGTAACACCGTATATCCAATCCGCCGCCTCTATCGTCACCGGGTTGTGCGTGATGACGATGAACTGGACGCCCGACTTGAACTCCTCGAGCATAGAGACGAAACGCAGGATGTTCGTTTCGTCCAGCGGGGCGTCCACCTCGTCGAGGATGCAGAAGGGACTCGGCTTCACCAAGTAGATGGCAAACAGCAACGACAGGGCGGTAAGCGCACGCTCTCCGCCCGACAGTAGGTGTATGCGCTGCGTCCGCTTGCCGCGCGGGCTTGCGGATATCTCGAGCGGCGAATCCAGGGGGAGCGAGGGATCCTCCAGCCACACGTCGCACTCGCCGCCCTCGAACAAGGTCTGGAAAGTGCGCTTGAAGCTGGCCCTGATCTGCTCCAGCGTTTCGAGAAAGGCGGCGGTTGCCGTCTCGTTGATCCGCTTGATCGTCTCCCGCAGATCGTCGCGAGCCTTCGCCAGGTCCGCGCGCTGACCCTCGAGGAACTCGAACCGCTCCTTCTCTTCCTGGTACTCCTGCTCCGCGAGCATGTTGACCAGGCCGATGTTCGCGAGGCGTTCCGCGGTATCCGACAGCTCAGCGCGCAGCTCCTCGAACTCGCCGGTGGCGGGCTCGACCTCCTGAGCCAGCTGATCGTATGGCCGACCCCATTCGTCTTCCAGGCGCTCGCGCGTGCGATGAAGCTCGGCATCGAGCTGCGTACGCTCGAGCTCCAACTCGTGACGGTGCTCTGAGTGGCCGCGCTCGTCCTGCTGAACACGGCGGAGCAGGACTTCCAAGTCCGCAGCCTTCTGTCGAATCTCCGTGACACGTCCCTCCACTTCCCGGGACGTCTGTTCCAGCCGCGACCGTTCATCGAAGAACGACTCGAGATCGCGGGCCGCTGCCTCCGATTCTTCCCGGGCGCGCGCGAGCCCGGCCTGCAGCTCATCGGCCTCGCGGCCCAACCTGTCTTTGCGGTCATCTGCCCGTTCGATGTGCAGCCGCTGCGCCTGCAGCTCCCTCTCAACGCGCTCCAGAGCGGCGACCGCTTTGGCCTCGGCGAGTTGCAAACCTGTCACACGCTCGCGTCGCTCGTCCCAGTCGGCCCTGACTTTCGCGATCTCTTCCGGGTCGGGCGCCATCTCCGTTCCCACAGGCTTGAGCGACCGAAGGGCTTCTTCTTCCGCGTGGCTACGCTCGAACGCGGCCGTCCGCTCGCCCTCTAGCTGGTCCATGCTACTGCGGAGCGCTTCGAGTTCCTCACGGGCGCCAGTCTGACGTTCAGCGACTGACTCGGCCCTGGCGGCGAGGCGTCCGGCCTCCTCTTCCGCCTGCCGGCGTTCCGCCTCCAGCTGTTCGACTCGCGAGGCCAGAGAGGTCGCCCTCGCCTCGCAGCCTCCCAGCGACGCGCCGACTCGCCTTTTCTCCGCCTCGAGCTCCGCCAGCTGGCGGCGCGCCGCTTCGAGCTCGGCCCGTCGGGTAAGAACGCCGGCGCTCGCATAGGGGCGGCCAAAGCGGACAATGCCCAACGCATCCTGGCTCTCGCGCCGGGCGATCCATACGCCTTCGCTGGCACGGCCTTCTGCGCCCAGCTCGACTTGTTCCAGGAGGCGAAAGAGCCACGGCGCGCCCGGCCCGCTGACTCGCACGCCCGGCGGCAGCACAGCCCGGATGGAGTGCCGGGCGGTCACCCGATCCAGAGGCAGGACCACCAGACCGCCGGGCCCGCTGTACTCGTGCTGGAACCAGTGGCGAATCCGCTCCACGGCCCCACCATCGTCAACGACCAGGCCTTCCATGTAGGCGCCCAAGTAGGCCTCGACGCCGTCCGCGTGGGATTCGGGCACCTCGATGCACCGGCCGAGAACGCTGCGTATCCCCAGTTCATCCCCGCGTTCCAACGCAGCCTGAACCGCGGGATTGAAGCCCTGCTGACCCGACGCCAGGGGTTCCAGTTCCTCGATTCGAGCCGAGACAGCCTGGAGCCGTTCCAAGGTCGCCGCTTGGCGGCCGCGCAGCTCCTCGCGTTCGCTCTGGGTCTGGCTGTGGCGCTGACGCTGCTCCGCGAGCTCTCCCGAGGTTTGCTGCCAGCGGAGGGTGGCCGCTTCGGCCTCGCTGCGGGCCTCAGCCTCCGCCTGCTCAGCCGCTTCGATCGCTGAGGTGACGAACGCCATGCGGCAACGGGCATCCTCCAGACGCCGCGTCAGCTCCCCGGCCTCGGCCCTGGCGGCATCCCGGCCCGCTTGCAGGCGTGCCCTGCTCTCGCGGTAGGCGGTCTGCTCGGACTCGACCGCCGCTTCCGCAGCCTCCATCGCCTGGCGGAGCTCGCCCAGCTCGAGGAGATCGCCCTCTTCCTTGCCGAGCGTCTCGCGCAACGCACCCAAGGCCGATCTCCGCTCGTCTGTCTGGCGCTCGCTGATCGCGAGCTCGGAACGCGACTGCTCCTGCTGCCCGTCGATCTCACCGCGTTCCTGAGCCACCTGCTCGAGGCGCTCCGCAGCGTGACGGGCACGTTCCTCGGCGAGCAGCCGCTCCCTCTCCCGTTCTGCCAACCGGTCTCGTAGGGCCATCAGCTCCCTGGCGCTGTCCGCCCGCTCCCGCTCCAGGTCGGCCATCTGCGTTTTCGCCGCCTCGTGTTCCGCCTCAGCCGTACGCAGCTGAGCTGCGTCCCGAACGCGCGACTCCTCCAGTCCCCGCAGCTCGGCGTCGATCTCGTGGTGCCGCTGCTGAAGTCGGGTCAGTTCGGCGCGGGCCAGCGCCAGCTCCAGAGCCAGCTTCCGCTCGCGCATCTCGAGGTACCTGCGGGCCTTGCCGCGTTGGCGCGCCAGACTGCGGACCTTCGTCTGCACCTCCGAGATCAGATCATCGACCCGCGCCAGATCGGCGTCCGCCTCATCCAGCCGGCGCGAGGCCACGCGTCGGCGCTCTTTGTAGCGCCCGATGCCCGCGGCCTCCTCGAACATGGCGCGGCGCTCTTCCGCCCTGTCGCTCAGGATCGCGTCGACCATCCGGCCCTCGATGATCGCGTAAGCGTTGGTGCCGAGGCCGGTATCGCGACAGAGGTCCTGGATGTCCCGAAGCCGGCAGAGCGTGCCGTTCAGGCGATACTCGCTCTCACCGCCGGTGAAGACCGTACGGCTGATCACTACGTCCGTGTAGGGGACCGGCAGGACATGGTCCTCGTTGGACAACTTGAGAGTGACCTCAGCCCTGTGGATCGGCTTCCGCTTCTGCGTGCCCTGGAAGATGGCCTCCTCCATGCGCGCGCCGCGGATAGCCGTCGGCCGCTGCTCGCCGAGCACCCAACGCAGCCCGTCGGAGATGTTCGACTTGCCGCAACCATTAGGGCCGACGATCGCGGTGATCCCCTCGTGGAAGCGAATGTCTGCCGCGTCGCCGAATGACTTAAAGCCGTGGAACTCGATTCCGACAAGCTTCATTGCAGCACCAACCCCACCCTTTCGACAAGTTCCGCGTTCAGGCCTGCCTGTTCGATCTTCTCGCGAAGCGGATCCGCAGCATCACGTGACTCGTAGCCGCCGGCATAGACGTGGTATGCGACTCGACCTTCGCCGACACCTCCCGGCGCCGACACTGTGTACGCGTGAATGCCCAATTCGATCAGCGACTCCACCCTAGCTCCAGCTTCCTCGGCATCGGCGTAAGTCCCCAAGGCGAAGGCATACCGCACCTGGCGAACGTCCCAACCGTTGACCTCTTCCTTGACTCCGTCTCGCACCAATTCCGCCATCAACTCTTCAGCTACGCTCCGCTCCGAGAGCAGGCCGGCGAAGACCCTGTAGTAGATGACGCCGCGTACCGGCGTCGGCGCTACGTACACCGGCAGGTCCGCACGCGACAGCTTCCGTTGGCGCTCCAGAGCGTCGTCGAACGCGCTGTAGGATGCAATAGCCACCGAATATGGCAGACTAACTTCGTCAGGTCGACCCCCCGCGCCGTCGTCGTCGCTGGGCGGTGGGACGGTCTCGGGAACAGCGGTCGTCTCGGCAACGGCTTGGAACAGGTTAGCCTCTTCCGGCGCCTCCCCCGAACCCAAGGCGGCCCACACGACGGCAACGATGACCACGGCGGCTACGAGCGCCGCCGCCGATGCTATGCGGCGGCCGGTCGGTCCGAGTTGGGGTAAGGTCACCTCCCTTCCCCAACGGCCCCGGGAATCCCTCTGGAAGGCATCCATCAGAACTCCTCGGAAGCCCGCGTCGCCGGCGGCACCTTCTACCACGCCTTCCGCCGCGCTTTCCGCGGCCGGCCTTGGCGACATCGGAATGGTCACCTCGGCCGCTGCCTCGACATCGAGCGCCGCCGCGGCTTCGGCCAACCGATCGGCCGTGAACTCACCCAATCCCGGCTCGACGGGTTCCGCTTCGGCAGCCGGCTCCACGCCTGCTTCCGACGACTCGTCCTGTGCGTGGTCCGCTTCGGCGGCATCGCGGACAGCCGGGGGCGCCAAGAACTCTGCGAAACGGCGCGCGCCCGCTGGCAGCTCGATCTCATTGCCCGAGCCGTTGATCATGATGCACGACTCGAAGCCAGGGATCGGCCCCGAATCGAGCCAATCCTCGGCGGAAACGCACGTCAGGAGATGAGCCCCGGCCTCCGGGAGGCGCTGTGCGATCTTCTTCCAGCGGGGGTGGCGGTAGAGAACCTCAAAAGGCGGCGCCGACGCGCCTAGCGGTAGGAAGAAGAACTTCTCCACGCCGGGACGGCTGGCCGCCGAGGAGAACGAGGCGCCCCGGAAGAGCACGTCGACGATACCCTGTTCCTCGTCGGCGTCCAGTATGCCGGCCAATGTGGGAGCCCGCTTCCGGGCGTCGACCAGGACTACTTTGCTATGCTCCGCCAGCCTCCGCGCGATATCAATCGCGGTACTGATGGCCCACTGCTGTTGGCCAGCCCCCTCCGCCACCAGCGCCAAAGTAAGGGCATGCGGCCACCGGACTTCAGACTTCTGCTCGGACGCATCCACCAGCCACCACCTCCCAATATCCCAAGCCACAGGCCACTCTTGTGACCCTCGCTTCGCCCACCTCGGATCAGCTGCTGCCGCTGTCTATCGGACTGCTTGCGGCTTCGGCAACCGTATCGGCCGGGCTGGCCTCTACATCGCCTCGCCGCTCTTCCTGCTCCACGCTCAAGATCCACGGCTTGTACCCATATCGCGCGGCGAGCGACTGCGATGCGGCCTCCGCCTGCTCGCGATTCGGATACGGTCCCACTATGGCACGGAACCACTCGACGCCCATCGCGTCACGATGAAGATCGACCAGCCCGGAATAGCCGACGCTGCGCAGCCAGGTGACCAGCTCATCGACCCCCGCGCGCTGTCGTGCGGCCAGAACGACCGCATAGAACCCCTGCGGAGCGGCATCCCCCGTTCCAGCCGATGGTCCGCCGGCGGCTTCGACGGGAGCCGCAGTCGGCTGCTCACGACTGGCCAGCTCGACTCTCGGGCGCGGCGGCTGCCAATCCACAGCCAGCCACAGAACCCCCTCCTCTGTCTCGGCGCGTGCGACTTCGACAAGCCGAGCAACGTCGTAGAGTACCAGCGATGTATCCGAGCGCGCAACGAGTCTTCCTCCCGGCAGCGCTACCGGCAACCGCTTGTCCCACTCGCTGGATACAACGCCGAGCACCGAGTCGACCCCAACCTGAAGCACCGCGACACGCCCCTCGCCGTCCAGACGTGCAAGCAAGTTGGCGCCGTTGGCGCCGAATCGGAGCGCCGAGGCGGAGCCCGGAAGCTGGATCTCTCCAACAGGAATCCCGCGCAACCGATCGAACACGTGCAGGCTTCCTCCGGCGGCCACATACAGGCGGTGGCCCGACGGCGTCAATGCAATCGCTTGAGCAGCCTCCGGTAGCGGGTACTCTTCCGCGTCACCCAATTCGGGCAAGCTCAGCCCGTGTACCGAAAGGTCGGCGTCGCCCTCCGACACATAGTAGAGCCTCTCGCCGGACGGGGTGATCGCGAGATCCCTCACGCGGCCAACCTGCCTGCGGGCGAGCGGTTCGCTCTCGGGCGGCGCCAGAACGACGAGCTCGCTTTCCAGCTCGCCGTCGACGACAGCCAAGATACGGCCCTGACGCGCGCTCTCGAGCCTCGCGAGCGTCCCCCCCAACGAGAATCGCCACTCTCCTGCCCGTCCCTCCAGTTCCACCGTCGTCTCGTCGCGAGCCACGGCCACGGCCATCTCTCGTTCCAGGGGCACCGCGATGGCGGTCGTGCTCCTCAAGCTGTCGAAGCTGAGCACATGGCCGGTCGGGTAGTCGTAGAGCCCGATGCGTGTGTCGCGAAACTGAAGCCAAATGACACCGGTCCCCGGCCAAGCTTCATCGATCCGTCCCAGTTCCGGCGGCGCCCACGTAGGCGATTCCAGGTTCTCGGCACTCAGATAGGTCAGCGGGCCGCCCGCAAGGGGCAGCCCCAATAGGCCCCACCCCTCCGTGCTGCCGAGCCAGGCCGCACGGTCCAGGCCGCTCCCGGCAGAAGACGATTCCTGCCCGTTGCCGCAGGAGGCAAGGAACACCACCCACGCCAGGGCTAGAAGGACTAGTCTCCTAGACAGGCGCAATCTCAGATCTTTGAAGCGGTTTCGGGTCCTTGTTCCTCAGATCAACGTGGGAAGGCTGGAGTTCTGTAGGCATAAGGGAAGATAGCTGTGACCAGGGACGATGCAAGGCAGAAGCGGGACAGGAGCAACAGATGAAATTTATCTTACACTCAAAACGTGGGGCCGAACGAAAGCGACCAGATGCCGGATCTACTATGGGGGCGGTCGAGCGGATACGCGTAGTCGAGACGGAACACGTTGTAGAAGATATTCACCCTTATTCCTCCGCCGATCGCGGCTAGCGGTTCACGTACCCAATAGGGGTCTACACCCGGTCTCCGCGTCCAGGTCAGCTGATCGAACGAATTGAACGCTGCGCCCATATCGAAGAAGAACACGCCATCCACGGGTGGCAGTCCTAGCGGTACGAATCCGAGGTCGAGGAAGTTGAAGATCACTGGTCTCTCACCGGGCAGAGCGTGGTGGCCAGGCTGGCCACCTGCGCGACCGAAGCCGCGCACTCGGCCAGACTGAACGACCCTCCGTCGTAACCTCTGATGAAGTATGGCCCACCCCAATAGAGGCGAAACTCGCGCTCACCGGGACCAGACCTAGAATAAGTGGTGAGCCGCGCGGCAAACGTCGTCTGCCCCCACAGGTTGAAGTAGTTCCGCAGATCGACGGTGACGTTGTTGACGACGATATCGCCGAAGTACCGGCCCACCTCTATCCGGAAACGACGACCGGCGATGGGGCCGGTGAATCCGTACAGCGCATTGTCCCATACCAGAGCCACTGACGGCCCGGCGAACATCATGTTCTCCAAGCGCCGCGTGGACCTATCGGCCGTGTTCGTCGCGCCCACGACAACTCGGTCGATGACGCTGTCGCGGCTGACGTAGAACCCGGCTGCCGATAGCTCCAACCTCTGGAAGGTGTTCAGCGGATACTCGATGTCAGTCGTGAGGATCCGGTACACGTCTCGTAGGAAACGATCCTCGAAGACCCTTCCCTCGGCACCCTCGAACTGGGCAGTCGTGCCCCAGAACCTGTAGAGAGGGAATTGCTGATAAGCCATCGACAGGTTCGCCCGCTCGCGCAGATACGAATACTGCGTGAGGATGTATGCGTCGTCGAACGAGCCAGCGATCTGTCCCCACAGCAGCACGTTGTGGTCCCCGAGGATATCGGACATCAGGATATAGGATCCGCCGTAGACCCCACTGCCGTAGAAGCCGCCGACCTGCGCGCCGATGACCGGCTGCCCGATGATATCAGGCGTGAGCTTGATCTCGTACTCTTCGGGCACGAAAGACGCCGTATCAGGCAGGCCCGTTTGAGCGTCCTCCAGAAGAGCCGACACCGTAAGTTCATTTTGGACAACGACTTCGTCAGGTTCGGGCTTCGCGCCCGAAAGCCGAAAGCCATCCAGCACCTTGTAGAACGATCGACTTCTACCGTTGGCGGGCGCGAGGTCCTGAACCGATACCGCCTCGCCCGCACGGTCCAACGCCTCGTCGCCCGCTCCAGCCACGATCGTCGGGGGCTCAGGCCTCTCGATGGCGCGTGCCATCGAGCGTGGGTCGTCCACCACGTAGATGTTGTAGCCAGCCTGCTCGAAGTACATGAAGGCGAGCCGGTCCGTGTGCGCCGCCCATGAGACGGCCGGACTCAGCGGGATCACGCCCGTGACGCCGGACAGGAAGTCCGTCACCTGGTAGAGCCTCTCTTCGATCCTCGACCAGATGAACACGTTGTTCATGCCGGTACGGTCTGACACGAAGGCGATCGCGTCGCCGTCAGGCGACCACACCGGGTTGATGTTCTTTCCCTCCTCCTGATACGGCAGAACCTCTACGTCACCTCGTCCGACGGAGTATAGGGCTATCCTGAAGTTCCCGAAGACCAGTTCATCGAAATCGGTACCTTCGCCCCGGTCCGTCGCGACGGCTATGTACTGGCCGTCCGGCGACCACGCGGGATGGAAGTCGGCGTACTTGTCGTCGGTGAGCTGCTGGAACCGTTCACCGCTGAGGTCGACCACGTAGAGGTCGCTGATGCCGCCGCGCAGGCCCGTGAAGGCGATCCGCTGGCCGTCCGGCGAGAACGACGGGTTCTGCATCCCGTCGAGGTCGACGCTGATCCGGCGCGCGACTTTTCGCTTCTGGACATCGTAGACGTACAGCGCATCGCGCCCCCCCGCCTGAGCGACGAACGCGATGTGATGGCCGTCCGGCGACCAGGCCGCCGACGAGTGCATGAAGCGGAGCGATTCGTAGTCGGGGTTGCGAGCCGCTTTGACCAGGCGCCGGATGACTTTTCCATCTTCCGCCGACGCCAGCCAAAGATCGTAGAAGGAATAGAGGTCGTGGCCGCGGTCGGAGATATAGACGATGTGCCGGCCATCCGGAGACAGAGCCGGAGAGAGATAGGACGCGAACTCGCGCGAACCGGGCTTGAACGAGTGGTCTGTCAGTCGCTTCCCGGCCTCGGCGGGCGAGTCGAACCTGGCCACTTCGGGCAGGTACGTCGTCCGGACCGATTCGATCCACTCGTCCGACACCTGTTCTACCGGCGCGCCCAACGTGACCTGGAATGCCGCATCCAGGCCAAGACGCAGCGCTCGCTGCAGAAGTAAGCCGATGGCCTGGTCTCCGTACTTCGCTCCTATGTACGCCCACAGCGACTGGCCGAATCGGTAAGACAGGTAGTCGCTGTACCGCGACATCTCGGGGATCGTGCGCAGGTAGCCGGTTAGGACCGCGTCGCGCAACCAAGCGTGCGTATGCGTATCGAGCTTCCCGATCGACAGGTACTCGGCCATCCCCTCCATGAACCACAGTGGCGGCTCGAAACCGTATGGGTCGAGCTGGCTGGCTATGCCGCGTGAGAGTACATCGAACTGGAATGCGTGGACGAGCTCGTGAGTCAGTACGTGCTCGAAGTCAGCATACGAGCCCGTGAACGGCATGATCACCCTTCGCTTCGCGTACTCCGTTACACCGCCCGTCCCTTCGGAGATGAAACCGGGAAGAGCGTTGGTCTGCTGAAACTCGCTGTGGGAAGCGTAGAGGAGGATCGGCTTTCGTTCGTCGAACTCATGGCCGAGGATGCGACTCAGCCGCGCATATGACCGTTCAGCGATTCGCGCGGCGTCGAGGGCGGCTTCGCGTTCCCTCGGGTAGTAGTAGATGTCGAAGTGCGCCGTGCGCAGGACCTTGAAGTCGAAGACCTGGTATTGGAGCTTGTTCCGCCCGAACTGCGCGACGGCGTCTCCGGGCGGCGCAAGCATGACGACTACCAGCCAGAGAACGCAGAGCCAACTCGGGACCTGGCGGACTCGGCTGTGCCCCGCAGCCTCGTTCATGGTTACGGCTCTTCAAGCACCAGCATCGGCGCGTCACCCCACAAGCGTTCCAGCTGGTAGAACTCGCGCACAGCCGGGTGGAACAGGTGGATGACCAGATCTATGTAGTCCACAAGGACCCACCGGGAGGCTCGTTGGCCCTCTATGCCAGCCGGCTTCGTGCCCTCGTTCGACAGCCCCCTCAGGACATTGTCGGATATGGCACGCACGTGCACATCAGAATCGCCGGACGCTATCAGGAAGAAGTCGGTCGCGTCCGACAGGCCTCGCAAGTCGAGAACGAGAGGTGCGCGCGCGTTGCGATCCTGGCACAGCTCGAGAGCGCGCCTAACCAAAGGGGGGAGGTCGGCAACTCGGAGCTGCCCCGCGGCGGCCGCATGCGATCCTGGCTCGGTCATCAACTCCTTTGGCTACTGGTCGCGTGATCCGCAGCAGATGTCACACAAGCAGGATAGCCACCTGTCGCCGGTTTCACAATCACTCGGCTTGATAGAAGACGGCCCAAGCACCCGGGCCGGTATGGGCCGAGAGCGCCGCCGCAGCGGGGCGCACCAGCACCTCGTCGGGCTGGAACTCCTGCTTGACAGCTGCGGCAAGGTCGTGTGCGACATCACGGCAGTCGACGTGCACGACTCCCATGTGCAGTCGTGCCCGTTCCGACGGCACCCGCTGCCTGAGAACCTGCAGCACCCTCGGCATCAGCGCTTCCCGACCGCGAACCTTGTCCACCGGTACCACAACGCCGTCCTCGTCCAGGCTGAGTATGGGCTTGAGGTCGAGAAGGCCGCCAACAAAAGCGCGCGCCTTGCCCAAGCGGCCCGAGCGCTTCAGGTACTCGAGCGTATCCACCGTGAGCAGTAGGCCCGAGCGCCCCTGGATCCGTTCCAATTCAGCCATGATCTCATCCAGCCCCAGCCCTTCGTCGGCCAGCTCGGCGGCTCGCAACGCCTGGAGTCCCAATCCCAGCGAGCTCGAGCGTGAGTCGAACACCCGAATCCTGGCACCCTCGAAACGGGTCGCCGCGGCCTGAGCCTGGCCAAGCGTGCCCGATAGAGCGCCACCAACGAAGAGGCCGAGCACTTCATCTGCGTCTTCGGCGGCCCGCTCGAAGGCGCGCTTGAAATGGGCGGGCGTCGGCTGCGAGGTCGTAGGATGCGGCTGCCCTGGAGCTGTGAGCCGTCTTAGGAACTCGTCGTACGTGATCTCGACCTGATCGAGGAAGGCTTCGTCGCCGAACATGACCGTGAGCGGAACGACCGTGATATTGCGCTCGATAACCAGCTCGCTCGGGAGGTCACACGTTGTATCCGTGACCACCGCCACGCGTCGTTTGCGAGCACGTTGCAGGTTCCGGTGCTGGACGAGCATGTCCTCGGCTTTCACACATTCCACTGCACCGCCGACCGATCTGAGCGCTTCCTCGACCCGGGCAGGCTCGTCGGTGTGGATATGGATCTTCGCCAGCGTCGCCGCTCGAGTCACGATCAGCGAGCTGCCCAATCCTCTCACCGCGCCAGCCAGGGCGCTCTGTTCCGGAAGCGGTGAGCCGCGCACGATGTACTCGGTACAGTATCGGTGAGACCGATCCGGATCGTCGGGAAAGTCGGCGGCCACCGCGGCATTCCTGACCTCCAGCCCGGATGGCCGCGCCAGTGGCCTCCCGCCGACAAGACCCACCACACCCTCGAGGAAGCGCACGTAGCCCTTCGCGCCGGCGTCGACGACCTTCGCCTCGCGCAACACCGCGAGCAATTTCGGCGTGCGTTCCAGCGACAACTGGGCAGCCGCGAGCGCCTTCGACGCCAGCACCCCCAGATCGCCAGTCTCTCCCGCGAGGCGCTCGACCTCCTCAGTCGATTCACGGACCACTGTGAGGATCGTGCCTTCGACGGGCTGGTCGATCGCTTGGTAAAGAGAGTCCGAAGCGCGCCGCAAAGCCACGGCGAAGTCTTCCGGCCCGGCGCGACTCCGACCTGCGAGGCCGTCGGCGAAGCCGAGGAAGAAGTGCGACATCATCATGCCCGAGTTTCCCCGAGCACCTAAGACACCGGCCTCGGCAAGCCGGGAGGCAACTCCCGCTACCGAGGCCTCTATCCCTACCTCGACCGCATCAACCATCGCACGAAATGTCTGAGCGAGGTTGGTGCCGGTATCTCCGTCTGGAATCGGGAATACGTTTATGCGATCGAGTTCCGAGCGGTGCGCGATCACACGTTCCGAACCCGATAGGAAGAGCTTCTTGAGCCGCCTCCCATCGCAGTACGCGATACCCAGGCCGTTATTCACCTTCTTCTTTGATGACCCAAACCTTTGTCGAGGCTTCCACATCCGGGTACAACCTGATCAAGACCGAGTACACACCGAGCGCCTTGATCGACTCCTTCAGCACCACGTGTCGGCCGTGGATGTCGAAACCTTCCTCGCTCAGCTTCGCCGCTATGTCGCGTGGGCCCACGGATCCGTAGAGCTTGCCTTCCTCGCCGGCCAACATCGAAAACGTGATGGAAACGCCATCCAAGCGGTCGGCGATCAGGCGTGCGTTGGAACGATCGCGCTCCTCCGCCATGAGCGCCGCCGAGCGCTCCTGCTCCAATAGTCGACGGTTCTGGTCGTTCGCTGCGTACGCCAGCCCCTGCGGCAGCAAATAGTTGCGCGCATAGCCACGCTTGACGCTCACGACGTCGCCGACGTCGCCCAAGTTATCGACCTTTCGTCTCAGAATAACATCTTGCGTCTTAGCCACTGTACCGCTCCATCGATTTGTCTTCGCAACTACCCGTTCCCGGACGACCGTCGATCGTTCCGAGCCTGGATCCGAGCACGAACATTCAACCACGTATCACCGAGTCCTACTACTAACATCGTGACTACCAGCAGAGCGAGGATCGGATACACCAGCAACGCCACCAGACCACCCAGTATCCCCGCCAACAGCGAGATGCCGCCGACAAGGCTCAGCAACACCGCCATCCCACGAACGACGTATAGCGCCCCCATGAAGAGCACCGCGTTACTGCCAACGCGATCGGCTATGTCGCCGATGGGGGCAAGTACCAACGCCAGCCCGGCCAGCCAGACCCACACCAGATGGTCGTTGAAGCGAAACCGGCGCAGCTGGCCGAAGGCGCCCTGCGAGCCGCCGGCCAGCCAACCTCGAATCGTCACGGCCAATCCCAGAGCACCCAGCGAGCTCACCCCTAGAAGCGCCGGGAACAAGCTCACCTGTAACGACACGACCCTCTGCATGAGCGCCCGGACGGTTTCATCGGCTCGCTGACCCAAGAGCTGCGCCGCGGATTCGGCGGCCTGATTCGCCCGAGTGGCCACCAGCGTGTCGACGTCCAGCCAAGCGCCCGGGCTGACGACGAAGACCAGCGCGGCGCCCGCCACGGCTAGCCAGATAGCCGCCAAAGCCTGCCCTGTGAATCGCCAGTCGGGCCGCCACCCGGCCACCCAAACGAAGGTCCCCCCCAGCAGCAACGGCCATCCGCGCTCGAACCACCAAAGACCGGTCCGCTCCCCCAACACCACCCCGGTCAAGACCGCCCCGAGGATCAGCGCGACCAGCACGTTGCGAGGCCCGTAAGCTATCAGCAGTAGCGCCAGCGGCAGACCGACCAGCACGAACGGTTGGCTGACCGCGAACGCGACCGTGATGAGGCCGAAACCCGCTACTCGAGCGAGTTCGCCGCGGCTACGCTGCACGGTTCCGCTAACGCCGATAGTCTTCCACGTACGGCAGCAGCGCCAAGTAGCGGCTCCGCTTGATCGCCCGTGTCAGCTGTCGCTGGTGGGGCGAACAAGTCCCGGTGATCCGACTCGGCACGATCTTCCCGCGCTCGGTTACGAACCGCGAGAGCAGCTGTCCGTCCTTGTAGTCGACCAACTCGAGCTTCCCTTCACAAAGCTGGCACGGCTTACGCCTTCTCCTCATGGTCTACTTCCCGTTTCCGGTTCTCGTTCTAGCCTCGAATGCGGCCTAGCTTCACCGCACTAGTCTTCGTCGCGGTCGTCATGGCGCGCATGGAATCTCGGCTTGATTTCCTCCGCCGCCGACCGCGGTGTGGGCAGTTCGCCCTCCGACAGCACGACGAGGTAGCGGAGCACTTGCTCGTCGAGTTTGATGGCACGCTCGAACTCGGGCAGGCTCGTCGCTTCCGCACGGAATTGTACAACCACGTAGTAGCCGTTGTCGTGCTTGCGGATCGGGTAGGCGAGCTGCCTCTTACCCCAGTGCTCCACGGCGGTCACTTCGCTCCCACCACCTTGGCCCGTGGCAAGCTCGTTGAACCGCTCTAGCTTCTCATCGATGACCGTGCGATCGAGGCTTGAATCGAAGATGTAGACGATCTCGTAATCGCGCATCGTCACCCCCCTTTGGTCTGAGATCGATGGCTCGAACTCGGGCGGCCCCGCCCGGTGACAAGGGCGGAGCAGGTTGTTTATCAAGGCAGGTCGAGCCTTATGAACGGGCCAAAGATACCCGAACCGGTCTTCAAGCTCAAGTCTGGCGGTCAGGCCCGGTCGAGACGCCTCAGGCGTGTGCCCGAAACAGCAGGATATCGCCGTCTTCCACGACATGATCGCGCCCCTCGGCACGGACCAATCCCTGATCCCGGGCCATCTTCAGCGAGCCGGCGGCGGCGAAATCATCGTAGCTGACCGTCTCGGCCCGAATGAAACCCTTCTCGAAATCGGTATGTACGACCCCTGCCGCCTGCGGGGCGTGTGTGCCACGCCGGATCGTCCAGGCTCTGACTTCTTTCTCGTTGAAGGTGAAAAACGTGATCAGGCCCAACAGCGCGTAGGTCGCATGGATCAGCCGCTCGACGCCGGGGCGCTCGAGCCCCAAGGCCTCCAAGTATTCCGACCGTTCCCCAGGCGACAGGCTGAGCAGTTCCGCCTCCAGCTGGCAGCAGAGAGGCAGCACGCGATCGGCACCGAACTCCTTGGCGAGCGCCGCCGCCCGGTCGTCTTCACCGGAGACGCCGGATTCTCCGACGTTAGCGACGTAGAGCACCGGCTTACGGGTCAGCAGAAAGAGGGACTGGAGTATTTCGCACTCCTGCTTCGAGCACTCCAGGTCACGCGCCGCCCGGCCTTCCTCGAGCTGGGCTTTGACACGCTCGAGGAACTCCGCCTCTCGCTGTGCATCCCAATCGCCGCTTCTGGCCATACGCCCGACACGGTCGAGCCGCTTCTCGACGGTCTCGAGATCCGCCAGCAGCAACTCGGTTTCCACCAGCCCCACGTCGCGCAGCGGAGCCATCGCGCCTGCCGGATGTGCGACGTTGGAGTCCTCGAAGCAGCGCACCACATGAGCGATCGCTTCCACCTCGCGAATGTGGGCGAGGAAGCGGTTCCCGAGACCCTCACCGCGGTGCGCGCCCTCGACCAGCCCGGCGATGTCCACGAACTCGACAACGGCCGGGACCTTGCGCGGCGGCTGCACGAGATCGAAGACGCGATCGAGTCGAGCATCGGGGACCTCCACGACGCCGACGTTCGGATCGATGGTGGTGAAGGGGTAGGCTTCGGCGGGTACGCTCGCAGCCGTGAGCGCGTTGAACAGCGTCGACTTGCCAGCGTTCGGCAGACCGACGATCCCAGTCTTCAACGCGCGACTCATACTAACAAGATAACGACTGCTTCTCACACGTCGACCTCCGGAGAGGCCGTTCGCTCCCCGGAGGCCGACGTTCCAACTTGAACCGAGTCAGGTCAACTCCACCAAGCGACGAAGAACGGCGCCAGCACCAAGCTGACTACGCTCATCAGCTTGATCAGAATATTCATCGACGGCCCCGACGTGTCCTTGAACGGGTCGCCGACGGTGTCACCCACGACAGCTGCCTTGTGCGGGTCAGAGCCCTTGCCGCCATACGCGCCCGCCTCGATGAACTTCTTGGCATTGTCCCAGGCGCCACCGGCGTTGGCCATGTACAGCGCCATGAGCACGCCTGCCACCGTAGCGCCGGCCAGCAGCCCGCCCAAGGCCTCGACACCCAGGAACATCCCGACCACCACCGGCGCGACGACCGCCAGCAAGCCAGGCAGGACCATCTCGCGCAGTGCCGCGCGCGTCGAGATGTCCACGCAGCGAGCGCTGTCTGGCTTAGCCGTCCCCTCCATCAGCCCAGGGATCTCCTTGAACTGGCGGCGGACCTCGTTCACCATGCCGGACGCGGCACGACCGACGGCGGTCATCGTGAGCGCTGCGATCACGAACGGCAGTGTGCCGCCGAGCAGAAGGCCGATCACGACCATGGGGCTGACCAGGTTGAGCCCCGTCTCCTGCAATCCAACCGCCGAGGTGTAGGCGGAGAAGAGCGCGAGCGCGGTCAGCGCCGCCGAACCGATGGCGAAGCCCTTGCCGATCGCTGCCGTCGTGTTGCCGATGGCATCCAAGCTATCGGTTATGCTGCGTACCGATGGACCCAAGCCGCTCATCTCACTGATGCCGCCGGCGTTGTCCGCCACCGGGCCGTAGGCATCGACCGACATCGTTACGCCCACCGTCGCCAGCATGCCGACGGCCGCGATGCCTATCCCGTAGAGACCGGCGAAGTGGTGGGCCAACCAGATCGCGGCACAGATCAGCAATACCGGGATGGCGGTGGAGATCATCCCTACCGCCTGACCGGCGATGATGTTCGTAGCCGCCCCGGTCTGCGACGCTTCGGCGATCTTTCTTATCGGACCGGCCGCAGTGTAGTACTCTGTGGACAAACCGATAAAGATCCCGACCAGCGACCCGCCGAACATGGCCCAAAACGGCCCGAGCGATCCGAACTGCCCGTTCCCGGCGAATACGTCGAGTTCCAGAGTCACCCAAGCCGCAGCGATCCAGAACAGCACGGCCGCGATATAGGTGCTGTTCCGCAGGGCCGCAGCCGGATTAGCCTTCTCCATCAGCTTCATGGAGAAGATCCCGATGAAACTGGCGCCCAGCCCGAAGATTATGAAGAGGATGGGAAGCGTCACCGCCTCGAGGCGCTGCGCCGACGCTATCTGAACGGACGTCGCGCCGATGGCGATCGTCGCGATGACGGACCCAACGTAGGACTCGAAGATATCCGCGCCCATACCGGCCACGTCCCCGACGTTGTCTCCCACGTTGTCAGCGATCGTCGCGGGGTTGCGCGGATCGTCCTCGGGGATGCCTGCCTCGACCTTACCGACCAGATCGGCCCCCACGTCGGGGGCTTTGGTGTAGATCCCACCACCGACGCGCGCGAACAGGGCGATCGAGCTCGCCCCCATCGCGAAGCCCGCGATGATCTCGCTGAAGGTCTTGAAGGCCGGATCGCCGCTCAACGTGCCCGAGAAGACGAGCATTACGACACCGATACC